>NZ_JAWDJJ010000213.1:0-7482 GCF_032465695.1 Actinomyces sp. MRS3W | reverse complement strand
CCGAGACGGCGCCCTCTACGACCCACCAGCCCAGCAACTACCCGCCGCCGCTTGACACACCACATAGGGGCACCCCCCAGACACAGCAATCCTCACCCCGTAAGGAATCCCATGTCCCGCCTGCCCCGCCCGCTCACCCTGGCCGCCACCGGCCTGACCGCCATCGCCCTCAGCCTGCCGCTGGCAGCCTGCTCCTCCACCTCCGACGCCGATTCCACCAGTACCGCATCCGGCCAGGCCGTCACCGCCGAGTCCTCCGCTGACGCCGCAGACACCGGATCAGGCACCGCCGCGCAGACCGGCTCGGACTCGACCGCGTCCGTCCCCGACGGCTACACCGCCGTCGAGATCCCGGACAGTAGCGTGTCCTTCGCCGTCCCCTCCGACTGGGTGACGCTCACCAGCGACGACGCCGACGACGACGCGCTCGTGTCCGCCTACACCGAGGCCTCGGGCCAGGAGGCCGACAGCGTGCAGGTGCTGCTCCAGATGTATGCGGTGATCGCTGCCAGCAACTCCGGTACATCCGAGGAGATCAACGCCCAGATCACCCATGAGGTGACCGAGCTGCGCAGCGAGGAGGAGGTCACCAAAGACCTGGAGGACAACGGCCTCAATTTCAATGACCTCAGCATTGAGACGACAACCACGGGCAGCGGCGCGGAAGCCAGGACCATGAGCTACTCCTTGGACCTGGGCCAGCCTATGTACGTCATGACGATTACTACCGTCACCCCTGAAGCGGACGGCGTAGTCAGCATCACCATCACCACCGGCACGTCTGCCGAGCGCACCCAGGAGCTGGCGGACGCCATCCTGGCGTCTCTGTGACGGCAGACCGCGCCGCCATCGCAGTACCACCCCCAGTCATCTCCACCCCGACCGTTAGGAATGCCATGTCCCGCCTGTCCCGCCCGCTGATCCTGGCCGCCACCGGCCTCGCCACTGTTGCTCTGGCCCTGCCGCTCGCGGCCTGCTCCGGCTCCAATACCTCCGAAACCACCAGCACCCAAGCCAGCCAAGAGGCCACCGCCAACTCCGAGGACGCTGCGGACACCGGATCAGACACCGACGCACAGACCGACTCGGACTCAACCGCGTCCGTCCCCGACGGCTTCACCCTCGTGGAGATCCCCGAGTACGACATGTCCGTGGCCGTCCCCTCCGACTGGGACACCCTCACCTCCGCCAACAGCTCCGACACCGAACTGGTCGGGCGCATCGCGCAGGCGCTGGACAAGTCCGAGGACGAGGTCATCGCCGATCTTGAGGACACGGCCCTCATCAGCGCCGACACCTCCAGCAGCTCTGGTGATGCTTCGGCAGATGAGATCGCCGTTGGGCGCGCCGAGACGGACGCACTTCCCACCGAGGAGGAATTCATCGACCTCGCCGAACTCAACGAGGCCGACTCAAGCGACTACACCTCGACAACGACCCCCAGCGGCCTGGAAGCGGCGGTATTCCGCATGAATGCCGTGGCGGACGATGAAGACCACTACATCTCCATCATCTCCGTATCCACCGGGGATGGCATCGTCGATTCGGTCCTCATCGCCACCTCCACCGCCGAACGCGATCAAGAGATCTACGACGCCGTCCTCGGCTCGCTCTGATCTACACACTCCACCACACCACGTCGGCCGCGGACGCAGGCACATGTGCCTGCGTCCGCGGCCGATGCATGCCATGGGCGAGGAGGTCTTGACAGGGTGCCCGCGGCGAGTACCATATCGACTATCGATACATCGAAAATCGATATGTCGAGTCGAGGGCGACTCGACAGCACACGCCCCTCGCAGGAGGTCACCATGCGTGGCATCACCACCCCGACCAGTCCCACCACGAGCCAAGCCCCGCCAGAGCGGGACGCTACGCATCGCACGCACCAGCGCTCCGCCCTCTGGCGACGCCTGCGCGCCGAGACCCGCGAATACTCCCCGGAGGGAGACGGCCCCTTCCCCGGCAGCGGCCGCATCGCCGTCACCGTCGGCGCCGCTTTCATCGCCCTGTGCCTGGCGATCCCCACCTGCCTGGAGATCGAGTCCATTTCATGGCCTTTCTGACCCGAGCACTGTCTCATTTGCACGAGCGCTCCACCGCCCTGACCACGGAGAATGCGGAACTACGCGAACAAACGGAGGGACTGATATGAGCACCACCGGGCCCGTTTCCGGCTCACGGGTTGTCTGCCATCTCGACCGGCTCCTTGATGCCCGCGGCATGACGCTCGTCGAGTTGTCCGAACAGGTCGGTATCACCACCGTCAACCTCTCCGTGCTCAAGAACAACCGCGCCAAGGCGATCCGCTTCTCCACGCTCGAGTCGATCTGCGGGGCGCTGGACTGCACTGTCGGCGAGCTGCTGGAGGTCACCGATGCTTCCGCGGAGGCCGTCGATGCAAGCATGACCGCCCATGCGTGAACCGACCCCGCGCGCAGTTGCCCATGCCATACTGCATTGCTGAGGAGGCCATCCGGTACTCCATACCTCAACGAAAGGAAGTCACTATGGGACTCGATGACCTGAAGAAGAAGGCCGAGAGCGTCGTCAGCTCCGACAAGGTCGAGGAAGTCTCCGACAAGGTCCTCGACAAGGCTGCCGAGGCCGCCAAGAAGGTGACCGGCGGCAAGTTCGACTCCCAGATCGACTCCGCCCACGACGCTGCCGACAAGGCCATCGGCAACGAGTGATGCCCACCGCGGCATTGTCAGGCACCGACCGGACGTAAAGTCGGTCAGGTGACTACCGCGCCCGTTTCCCCTCCGTCCGGCCTCGAGCCCGTCCCCGACTGGCTCGATGACATTGAGGGGGAGCGGGCGCTTGCGTGGGTCGCGAAGCGCAACGCCCGCACCCGCGCCGCCTTCGATGACTCGCCCGGCTTCGCCGCGCTGCGGGAGGACATGGAAGCGATCCTCAACGCCCCCGACCGCATTCCCCGAGTCGGTGAGGCGGTCGGCGCCCTGTACAACTTCTGGACGGATGCCACCCACCCCCGTGGCTTGTGGCGACGCACCACCTGGGACTCCTACCGCGCCGGAGCGCCCACTGTCCCCGGCGACGCCGCGCGGGACACCGACTGGGAGGTCCTGCTCGACCTGGACGCCCTCGGCGAGGCCGAGGCCACCAGCTGGGTCTGGCACGGCGCCTCCGTCCTGCGCACCGGGCCGCTGGCTGGCCGGCGCGCCCTGGTTACCCTGTCCGACGGCGGCTCCGATGCCGACGTCACCCGCGAGTTCGACCTCGAGGAGCGGCGCTTCCTCCCCACCGATCCCGCCTCGGGCGGCTTCTCCCGGAAGGCGTCCAAGGGATTCCTCGCCTGGGCCGACGACGCCGGGGACGCGGCCCTGCTGGCCACCGACTTCGGTGCCGGCTCCCTCTCCCCCGCCGGCTACCCGCGCCAGGTGCGCCGCCTGCGCCGCGGACAGAGCCCCGACGCGGGCGAGGTACTGCTCACCGCCGCCGCGACGGACGACGGCGCCTGGGCCCACCGCGACCAGTGGGGACGCACCTGGCTGCTCACCCACCCGGACTTCTACACCGAGGAGCTGTGGCTGCTGCCCGACGGCGCTCCCACCTTCCCCGCCTCTGATGCCGCCCGCCACCTGGCCGGAATGGACACCGTGGTCGCGCCGGGAGCTCTGCACGTGGACGTGCCCGCCTCGGCGGCGGTAACCCCGGCGTGGGATCTGCTGCTCATTGAGCCGCGCGAGGACTGGGCGGCCGCGGATGGACGCACCTATCCGGCCGGCTCACTGCTGACCGCACCGATCGACGCCTTCCTGGACGGCTCCCGCGACCTGGAGGTGCTGTTCACCCCGACGTCGGCCACCTCATTGAGTGGATTCACCATCACCGCCGGCCACCTGGTCCTCACCCTCCTGGACGACTGCGTCAACGCCCTGGAGGTGCTTACTCCCCGGTCACCCGACGGCGCGAACGGCTGGTCCCGTCAGCGCCTGGATGTGGGCCGACTGCTTGACGCTGCCTTCCCCACAGCGGGAGTTGCCGCCGCATCGGCCGCGCCGACGACGTCCCAGGCGGAGGACCCCACGGAGCTGCGGCCGGGCCGCACGCTCATCGACGTGTCCGCGAGCGCCGTCGATCCGCGCGAGGGAGACCGGCTGTGGCTGACCGTCTCCGCCTTCACCCACCCAACCACGCTCGCGGTCGGTGGGCTGGATGCCGATGGCAGCCTGGCCGACGTCGAGGTGCTGCGCGCCGCACCCGAGCGCTTCGACGCGAGCGGCGTCGTCGTGACCCAGCATGTGGCTATCTCCGCCGACGGCACCCGCGTGCCGTACTTCCAGATCGGGCGGCCGCGGCTCGACGACGCCGGCCGCCCGCTGCCGTCCCCAACACTGCTGTACGGCTACGGCGGCTTCGAGATCCCGCTGGGCATCAACTACATCCCCGTCACCGGCAAGGCGTGGCTAGAGCGCGGCGGCACCTATGTCGTGGCGAATATCCGTGGCGGCGGCGAGTACGGGCCGGCCTGGCACCGGGCGGGGCTGAAGCAGAACCGCCACCGGGTCTATGAGGACTTCGCCGCGGTGGCGCAGGCACTCGCCGACCGCGGGGTCACCACCCCGGCGCAGCTAGCGGTGCACGGCGGCTCGAACGGCGGCCTGCTGGTCGGGGTCATGCTCACTCGCTACCCGCAGCTGGTGGGCGCGGTCGTGTGCGAGGTGCCGCTGTTGGACATGCGCCGCTACACCCATCTCCTGGCGGGCGCCTCCTGGGAGGCGGAGTACGGGGACCCGGACGACCCGGCCCAATGGGAGTTCATTCGCAGCTTCTCCCCCTTCCACCTGCTCCAGCCGGGGCGGACCTACCCACCGGTGCTGCTGGTGACCTCCACGCGCGATGACCGTGTGCACCCGGCGCATGCGCGCACCATGGCCTACCGGATGGAGCAGTTGGGTCAGCGCGTCACCTACTTCGAGAACAACGAGGGCGGGCACGGGCGCGCCGCAACCAATGCGCAGCGCGCCTACATGTACGCCCTCGAGTACGAATTCGCCTGGCGTGCGCTCAGCGGCGCAGACGCACCAAACCAATGATGGTGACGACGATCCCGGCCAGGCCGGCGGCGCTTCCGGCGAGGATGAGCGTGCCCGCCAACGGGACCCGATCCAGGTTCATGGCCGGGCCCACCACCATGCCGCGCGTGCCCGCGGGGCAGGTGACGGTGTAGGCGCCGGTTTGCCCGACGGCGAAGGACAGGTAGGGCAGCCCCTCCCCCGGGGTCTGGAGGATGACGGCGACGTCGTCGGGGCCGGTCACGGTGCAGTCGGCGGTCGCCGTAGGCGTGGTCCCGTACAGGGCTGCGGTCGTGCCCTTCTCCAGGTACACGACGCCGTCCTCGCTGAGCTGGGCCCCTTGGGCGAGCGAGCCGTCGAGCACGGTCAGCACGCCCGCCACCGAGAGCACGAGCGGAACCACGAACATGAGCACGAGCCCGACGACGAGTGTGCGCCAGCGCCGTGTCGAGCGGGTGGCCGCGCCCCGCGCCGCCGCGGAGCGCGGCGCCCGACCTGCCGCGCGAGAGGTGTCGCGCCGGCGGTTTTCAGGTTCGCCGTCCGGAGCCTGAGCGGTAGTGCGCGGCTCAATCCCCTGCTCGCGCAGGTAGGCGGCGAGTTCCTCGGGACTCAGGCGCTTGCCGTACCGGGGTTCGCCGTCGTCAGTTTCGTAGCCGGCCACCGCTGCTCCGTCAGTGCTCGTGAGGTGGTTCTCAGGCGCGCCGAGGGCTCACGCCTCGGTTTTGGGGGCACCAATCTTCGCGGCGATCTCAATGAAGAGACGCAGGATGAGGATGTTAACCGCGACCTTGGGAATGTCGAGGAAGAGGTTGACCAGGAACTGGGTGAAGGTGAAGTACGAAGTGCCGTCGTAGCTGGAGTAGTAGTAGGCGGCGTCGAAAGCGCCGAAGATCCACGCCACCACGTACAGCACGAAGCCGACGATGAAGACCGTCTTGCCGTACTTGGCGGCGAAACTCCGGGCACCGTCGAACAGGTTGGTGAAGAAGGAGTCCGCGGCGGGCTGGGAGTACTGGAGTCCCGGTGCGTAGGGGTCCTGGAACTGGCCGGCCGCGGGGGCGGACTGCGCTACCGGCTGCGCCGGCTGGTACTGCTGGGGCTGCGGGGCCTGCTGGGGGTACTGCTGCGGGTTGTAGCTGCCCGCGGCGGAGCCTGCCGACGGCGGAATGTAGGGCTGTCCTGGGTTCTGCGGCTGGGTCATAACGAATGTGCCTTCACTTTCTCAGATGCACGTAGCAATGGCAGCCTACAGGGATAGCGGCGACAGTGCCCAGCGCCCTGTCGGTTTAGCGAGAACAGTCTCGATTCGCGGGATCTTGCCGGAGTCGTCCGGGCGGGCGCCTACCAGGAGCGCCGCAGCACAATGGCGCTCCCCGGTCGGCTGGGCCGTCCGACCGGGGGCGGGTCTCCGGCTCTCCGCCCCGATGGGCGCCTGCCGGAGGGGACCGGGACGACTTGCACCTCGCCGTCGGCGGCGGCAGCGAAGACCCGCTCGACGGCGGCCTCACGGGCCCGCAGCGCCTGGTTCTCCTCCTCCAGACGCTCCAGGCGCCGCTCGAGCTCGAGAATGCGGCGGATGCCCTCGAGGTTGATGCCCTCCTGGCTGAGGGCCTGCACCCGCCGCAGGCGCTCGACGTCGCGGTGGGAGTAACGCCGCCCCCGCCCCGAGGCGCGAGCCGGGGTGACCAGCCCCAGGCGGTCGTACTGCCTGAGGGTCTGCGGGTGCATCCCCGCCAGCTCCGCGGCCACGGAGATGACGTAGACGGCCCGCTCGTCGGCATCCTCCGCGAGGAAGTCGACGCCCTGGCCCGTCCGCCGCCGCGCGGTCACCGCGCCGCCTCTCGGGCGAGGTTCGCGCGCGGGTCGGCCTCCATCGCCTTATCGAAAGCTTCCAGGGCGGCCTTGGCCTCTTTGGAGAGCTTCTTCGGTACGGCGACCTGGACGGTGACCAGCAGGTCACCGGTCTTCTTGGAGGTGGCCACTCCCTTGCCGCGCAGGCGCAGCACGGTGCCGGAGGAGGTGCCGGGCTTGATCCGCACCCGAGACGACTTGCCGTTCAGGAGAGGAACCTCCACGGTCGCCCCGAGGGCGGCCTCCTTGAGGGTGACCGGCAGGTCCATGCGCAGGTTGGCGCCGTCGATGGAGTACACCGGGTGTTTGGCCACCGAGATGGTCACCACCATGTCGCCGTTCTCTCCACCGCCCGAGCCGGGGCGCCCCTTGCCGCGCAGCCGGATCTTCTGCCCGTCGTGCACACCGGCGGGGATGCGCACCGTAATGGTGCGCCCGTCAGCGGTGAGCTCGGCCAGCGTGCCGGCCACGGCGTCGCGCATGGACAGGGTGGCGCTGGTGAGCACGTCGGGTCCCTTTTGCGGCTGTGGCTGGGAGGAGAAGCCGCCGAAGCCGAAGGGGCCGCGCGAGCGCCGCCCACCCCCTGCAG
>NZ_JAWDJJ010000212.1:0-2592 GCF_032465695.1 Actinomyces sp. MRS3W | reverse complement strand
TGCCGGCGCCAAGGGCGGGAGACAGACGACGCCGGGGCGGCGTCCTCGCCGACGTCGCCCCGGCGTACGTCATTTGTGCCGGTTTCGGCATGTTATTAGTGCCGGTTTCGGTGAGGGAGCGGTCAGGCGTGCGGGGCGACCTGCTCGACCGCCGCCGTCAAGGCCTGCGCCACACCCTCCATGCCGGGGATGAAGCCGTACATGGTGGCGGCGCCGGGAATGACCGTGACCGGCATGTCCAGCTCCCGCTTGAGGAAGCCGGTGAGTGCGCCGGCGGGGTCCTCGGCGAAGACCGGGTGCCCGCCCGAGGCCGCCGCCTCGACGACCTTCTCCCACGCCTCGGCGTTGTCCATGAGGTCGCGCACCGTGCGGATGGCGCCGGACCCGCCGACGACGTCGGCCGGCACACTCACCGTGCGCTCATGCAGGCCGTGCTCGAGCATCTCGGGCGCGGCGCCGGGCAGCACCAGCTCCGCAGTCGCCCCGACCGGCACCTGCACGCTCACATGCAGCGTGTTGTCGTCCAGCTCCCACGCGGCGCGGGCCGTCCCCACCGGCAGCAGGCGCGTGACGGCCGCGGAGGTGAAGCCGTGGCCGACCTGCGGGGCCACCCGCAGGGTGCGGCCGCCGGCGTCGACAATCGCCAGACCCGCCAGGTCAGTGATGAGCCACTGGGTGACGGCGCCCAGGGCGTAGTGGTTGAAGCTCGTCATCTCGCCGGGGTTGATGGAGCCGTCCGGCAGCATGGAGTCCCAGCGCTCCCAGATCGTCGTCGCCCCCATCGTCACCGGATACAGCCAGGAGGGGCAGCTCTTCTCCAGCACCAGGCGCGCGGCTACCGCGGCCTGTCCGCCCTTGACCAGGGCCGGCGGGACCAGCGGGGTGCCCACGAAGCCGGTGGAGATCCGGAAGGCGCGGGTGCGGACCAGGTCCGCCAGGCGCTGCCCGGCGCCGGCGATGCGCCGCGGCGTGTCCAGCAGGTCCCAGGCGAGGGCCTGGGCGTAGACGGTGGCGCAGTCGGAGATGATCAACCCGTCCGCCGTCACGTACGCGTCCAGGTAGGCCTCCCGCACGGAGGCGGCCAGCGCCTCGTAGCGCGCGGCGCCGTCCGCATCGCCCAGCAGGGCGCAGGCGCGGGCGGTGATGTCGGCGCTGCGAGCGAAGTAGGCGCTGGCCACGACGTCCGAATCCGCCTTGGCCGCGCCCGGGTCGTTCGGCGGCGCGTCGGGGTCGAGCCAGTCGCCGAACTGGAAGCCGCCGCGCCACAGGTGCGAGGCGCCGGCGGCGGCGTCGACGGCGTCGACGAAGCGGCGCATGGCCTCCACCGTATGCGCCAGCACGCCGGTGTCCCCGGTGGCCTCGTAGACGGCCCACGGCACCAGGGTGATCGCATCCCCCCAGGCGCAGGTGAGTTTCTCGCCCTCGAGCACGTGCGGGACGACGACGGGCAGGGAGCCGTCCGCGGCCTGAGTAGCGGCCAGATCCCGGTCCCAGGAGTCCAGGAAGGCGGCGGCGTCGTACAGGCTCATCGCGGTGGGGGCGAAGGCGCCGATGTCGCCGGTCCACCCCAGGCGTTCGTCGCGCTGCGGGCAGTCGGTGGGCACGGTGATGAAGTTGTCGATGGTGGACCAGCGGGTGTTCTCCACCAGCCGGTCGATGAGCTCCTCCGAGGTTGTCATCCACGCCGACCGCTCCATGCCCGCGGAGACCACGCGGGCGGTGACGCAGGCCAGCAGGGCGTCGTCGTCGCCGTCGAAGCCCTCCACCTCGACGTAGCGGAAGCCGTGCTGGGTGAGGGTAGGGGCGAAGACCTCGGGCTCCTCGGCGGTGCCGGTACCCGCCAGGGTGACGCGGTCGGTGCACTCGGCGTTGCGCAGCGGGCGGGTGCCGAGTTCCCCGTGCTCCAGCACTTCGGCGTGGCGCAGGGTGATGATGGAGCCGGGTGCGGCCGTGGGGACGGCCAGGCGCACGTGTCCGGTGAGGTTTTGCCCCAGGTCAACGATCCTGTGGCCCGACGGCGTGGTGATGACCTCGATTGGCCGCACCTGGCCGATGACGGTGGGCAGCTGCACGGTGGTCGGCTCCAGGGCGGCGGTGGGCAGGTCGAGCACCTCCACCGGCTTCTCCGCCTCGGGGGTGCCGAGGGCGGGCAGGCGCAGGTCAGTGCTCTGGCCGTTGTACAGGTCGTTGGCGGTGACGTTCGAGGGGCGCCAGGCCCAGTCGGCGTCGGTGCCGATGACGGTGGTGTGCGCGGCGTCGTCGCCGAGCTCAATCTGCGCCAGCAGCCACAGGTTCTCGCCGTAGACGTTCTCCCGCATCGCCCAGGTGAGGTGACCGCGATACCAGCCGTTGCCGAGGACGACGGCGATCTCGTGCTCTCCCGGGGGCAGCGCGGTGGTGACGTCATGAGTCTGGACGAGGATGCGCTGGGGGTATTCGGTCCAGCCGGGAGCGAGTTCGTCGTCGCCGACCTTGACGCCGTCGATGAAGGCCTCGTAGACGCCGCCGGCGGTCAGGTGCAGGCGCGCGGTGGTGGTGCCCGCGGGCACGCTGATACGGTGCACGAGCACGGGGGCGGGGTCGGTGCGGGTG
>NZ_JAWDJJ010000211.1:0-14176 GCF_032465695.1 Actinomyces sp. MRS3W | reverse complement strand
GTCCACCGCCACCGAGGAGAACCGCTGATGGACGCCAAAACCGCCATTCTGGCCCGCGCCCGCGAGGCCATCTCCCGCTCCCAGCAGGGCCGGCCCGTGCGGGAGATTCCCCGCGACTACATTCGTGTCGGCGCCGATGCGCCCGGCTCCGAGCCCGTCGTGGCGGACATGGTGGAGAAGCTTGAGGACTACTCCGCCAAGGTTGTGCTGGCGCCCAAGGATGCGGCGATCCTCGACGGCATCGACGAGCTGCTCGGGGACGCGAAGACCGTCGTCGTCCCGGTCGGTCTGCCCCAGGCCTACAAGGAGGCGGCCGCCCGCGGCGGACGCACAGTGGTCGAAGACTCCCGCGAGGAGCAGATCCCCACGCTGGAGCTCAACGAGATCGACGCCGTCGTCACCTGCTCGCGGGTGGGGATCTCCCTGTCGGGCACGATCTGCCTGGACGGTGAGCCCGATCAGGGCCGGCGCGCCATCACCCTCGTGCCCGACAAACACGTCATCGTGCTGGAGCGTGAGACGATCATGCCGACGGTGCCGCAGGCCGTTGATGTTCTCGGCGAGCACCCCACTCGTCCGATGACGTGGATCGCCGGCCCTTCGGCCACCTCCGACATCGAGCTGGTGCGCGTCAACGGGGTGCACGGCCCCCGCAACCTGGGCGTCGTCATCGCCCACTGAGCCCACTGAGCGTCGGCGGGAATCCGTAGGCTGAGATCATGATTCCCGCCGACGCCTCACTGCCGCGTTCGGAGGCGCGGGCACGCCGGGATGCCTTGATCCAGTATCTGCGTGCCCGCGGCGAGGTCGAGGTGTCGGCGCTCCCCGAAGTATTCGGGGTGTCCGTCGAGACCATTCGCCGCGACTTGCGACAGCTGGAGTCAACCGGCCGCATTATCCGCTCCCACGGACGGGTCGCGGCCGCCGAATCGGCCGCATTCGAGACCAGCCAGGCCTTCCGCTCCGCCTATCACGCCGATGAGAAGGACCGCATCGCCCGGGCGGCCGCCGCCTGCCTGGAGAATGCGGAAACCGTCTTCCTCGATGAGGGCAACCAACCGCTGCTGGCGGGAAGGGCGCTGCCCACGGATCGCGATCTCACCATCGTGACCACCTCCCTGCCGACGGCGATCGAGCTCGCCGAGCGCCCGCACACCACCGTGATCGCCATTGGTGGCCGGGTGCGGCCCACCACCCTGGGCGCCGTCGATCACTGGGCCACCGCCATGCTGGAGCGCATGGAGCCGGACCTGGCCTTCATTGGCGCCAACGGCGTCACCGACGATGGTTGGCTCACCACCCCCGACCCGGCGGTCGCCGCGGTCAAGGAGACGGCACTCGCCGTCGCCCGCCGCGCCGTCTTCGTTGGCAGCCACGACAAGTTCGGGCACTCCACCTTCGTGCGCTTCGGCCACGTGCGTTCCCTGGAGCGCATCATTACCGGGCGGGAACTGCGCGGGACAACCGCACGCCGGCTGAGCTCCTTCGGGCCGCAGGTCGACCGGGTCTGAGCCGAGTCCGCGCGCACCCCGGCGAGCCCGCACAAGCCTGGCCGCACCGCGCGCCCCGGCGAGCCGAAACGGGCACGACGCCCCTCCCGCTCGGGCACCAGCTCGCCCGCACGGTCACCCACATCCGCGTCATGTCAACACTTTGGCGGGACCAGATCGGTCAGCCCAACGCGTCGAATCGGTCATCGGAGCGGTCACTTCCCGGCCGCACACTGGATTCACCGGCGAAGGACGCCGGCCCTGGATACCGACCAAAGGTGATCGAGCAACGATGCCCTCCTCCAACCGGCTCATAGCAGCCATACAGAAAACCGGATTCCCCACCAACCTCGCCGCCGGATTCCTCGCGGTCATTATCTTCGTCATCGGTGACGGCATCGAGGCAGTGTGGATCACCAACTATCTCTCCAGCGACGCGGTTGGCTTCCCCGTCTCCCAGGCGTCCATGATCGTCACCTCCTACGGGGTGGTTGTCGCCATCGCGGCCTTCCTCTCCGGCGCCCTGTGCGACGCGATCGGCTGCCGGCGAGTCATGCTCATCGGCCTGGTGTCATTCCTCGTATTCGACGCCCTGTTCATCTCGGTGGGTCTGCCGAGCCACAGCCTGCCGCTGCTGCTCCTGTTCTATGGAATGCGCGGCTTCGGCTACCCCATGTTTGCCTACGGGTTCCTCACCTGGACCATGATGGTGACCCCGCCGGCGCGCCAATCCTCGGTTTCCGGCTGGTTCTGGTTCGCCTTCAGCTTCGGCATGCAGCTGCTCGGCTCCTACCTCTCCAGCCTGCTGCTGCCGCACATCGGTCACATCGCCACCCTGTGGCTCGGTTGGATCCTGGCGGCCATCGGCGGCACGATCGGCATGCTGTTCCTGCGGTTGCACCCCTCCTCCGCGCAGACCCAAGGCAAGTCGGTGGCCGAATCCGTCGGCTCGGCCGTGTCCGTGCTATGGCGTTACCCGAAGGTATCCGTAGGCGGCGTCGTCAAGATCATCAACCTGTCCGGCCAGTACGGCATGCAGGCCTACTACGTGGTCTACCTGCACCGGGTTTTCGGAATGCCCGAATCCCAGGCAATCCTGGAATTCTCCATCTTCGGGTTCGTGGCCATTATCGGCGATGTCTTCTGGGGCGTCGTCGGAGACAAGATCGGCTGGCGCAACACGCTCCAGTGGTTCGCCACCCCCATCACGGCTGCGGCGCTGGCCTACATCTACCTGATCCCACTCATCGCGGGACCGAACTTCTTCCTCATCGCCCTGGGCACTTCTGCCGTCGGCATCGGGCTCAGCGCGCACGTACCCACCACGCCGCTCATCACCGCCCTCGCCCACGGCGAGACGGGCAACGCGCTGGCCATCCTCAACCTCGGCGCCGGGCTGGGCGCCTTCGTCGGCCCCGCTATCGTGACCCTGCTCATGGGTGACGAGACCACCGCTTCCGGCTACCTGTGGGTGGCCATGGCACTCGCCGGAATCTACGTCCTGTCCTTCTTCCTGTGCTTCGCGCTCAAGCTTCCCGGCAACGCCCGCATCCTCGATACCTCCGCGGTGAGCGACGACGCCCATAAGGAGGCGATCCCCGCCTGACCAGTCCTCAAACGCCGTCGTGCCCCATCCCGGCTCCACCGCCCCACCCGTGCGACATCACAGGCACCAACCGCCGTCGCGATCAGCCACCCGAACTCATACCCCAACCGATTCCAGGCAAGGATGTCCATCATGACCACCGCACTCGCTGACTCCCCGCTCGCCCCCGACTACGACCGCTCCGCCGTCACCATCGGCATCGTCCACATGGGGGTCGGCGGCTTCCACCGCGCCCACCAGGCCATGTACCTCGACCGCCTCATGCGGGCGGGCAAGGCCCTGAACTGGGGCATCTGCGGGGTGGGGCTGCTCCCCCAGGACGCGCGCATGCGCGACGCCCTGGCCGGGCAGGACTACCTCTACAGCCTCACCCTCAAGCACCCGGACGGCCACCACGAGCCCGCCGTCATCGGCTCCATCTGCGACTACCGCTTCGCCCCGGAGGACCGCGCCGGCGTGCTGGAGGTGATGACCGCACCCACCACCCGCATCGTCTCCCTCACCGTCACCGAGGGCGGCTACAACATCGACGACGCCACCGGAGTCTTCCGGGCCGACACCCCCGGCGCCGCCCACGACGCCGTCCACCCCCACGAGCCGGAGACCTCCTTCGGCTACATCGTCGAGGCGCTGCGACTGCGCCGTGAGGCCGGCGTCGCCCCATTCACGGTTATGAGCTGCGACAACCTACCCGGCAACGGGAAGATCGCCCGCACCGCCGTCGTCTCCCAGGCGCGCCTGGCCGACCCGGAGCTGGCCGACTGGATCGACGCCAACGTCTCCTTCCCCAACTGCATGGTCGACCGCATCACCCCGCAGACCACGCCCGCCGACATCGAGGAGGTGCGCGCCGAGCTGGGCGTAGAGGACGCCTGGCCGGTGGTCGCCGAGCCCTTCACCCAGTGGGTGCTGGAGGACGACTTCCCCGCCGGACGCCCGCCGTATGAGGAGGTCGGGGTGCAGATGGTCGACGACGTCGTCCCCTACGAGCTCATGAAACTGCGGCTGCTCAACGCCTCCCACCAGGGCCTGGCGCACTGGGGGCGGCTGCTCGGCATGGAGTACGCCCACACCGCCGCCGCGGATGACGACATCGCGGCCTGGGTGCGCGCCTACCTGGAGCGGGAGGCACGTCCGCGGCTGCTGCCGGTGCCCGGAATCGACCTGGATGAATACATCGATACGCTCTTCGAGCGGTTCACCAACGAGGCGATCGCGGACACCCTGCTGCGGCTGGCGCAGTTCGGCCCGTCCGGCATGCCGAAGTTCGTCCTGCCGACCGTGCGCGACAACCTGGCGGCGGGCGGGCCAGTGCGACTGGGCGCGGCCATGTGCGCCGCCTGGTCGCTGGGGGTGGCCGGCACCGACGAGAACGGGAACGCAATTCCCGTGGCCGATGATCTGCGCGCCTTCGCTGAGAAGCAGGAGGCGGGCGATGAGCTCGGCTTCATCGGCAACCGGGAGATCTTCGGCGACCTGGCCGAGGACGAGCGCTTCCGCGCCGCCTACACCGAGGAGCTGGCGGCGCTCAAGCGCGACGGCGCCCGCGCCCGCATGCGGGCCCTGGTGGCCGAGGCGTGAGCAAGACTGCGGGTGCTGACGGGCTCTTACCTATAACCTTGGAGCCCGTGAGTACCCGCGTCATTCTGCTTGCCGGACCGTCCGGCTCCGGCAAGACCTCCCTGCTGCGCCACGTCGGCGCGCGCCGCCTCAAACTCGACGATTTCTACCGTGACGGCGACGAGCCAGGCATGCCCCTGCTGGATGGGACCATCTCCGGCAGCGACGGCGTCACCCGCGCCGAGGCGATGAGCGACATCGACTGGGACAACCCGGCTTCCTGGGACGCCGACCGGGCCATGGCGGCGATTCTTGAGCTGTGTGCGGAGGGCTCCACCACCGTGCCCGTGTACTCGATCCCGGACAATGCCACCGTCGACTACACCACGCTCGATGTGGATGCTGCGCCGGCATACGTCGCCGAGGGCGTGTTTGCCGCCGAGCTGATCGACCGCTGCCGTGAGGCGGGCGTGCTCGCCGATGCGCTCGTGCTGCGCCGTCCGCGCCTGCAAACCTGGTGGTTCCGGCTGCGCCGCGACCTGGCCGAGCACCGCAAGCCGCTTCACGTGCTGCTCCGACGCGGCCTGCGGCTGGCCCACGAGGAGCCCGGCAAAATCGCCGGTTGGGTCGCCAAGGGCTGCCGCCTGGTGGACCGAGACGAATGCGAGAAGATCATCGCCCGGCACATTGGCGCGGGTGCCGAGCAGGCCCCTCGCCCCGCCGTCGAGCAGGCGCCCCGCTCCACCGTCGAGCCGCACCGCGGCGCCGACGACGCCGCCTGACCCCGCACGCCGTCCAGGCCATGCCCAGAATGCCAACTGACGCCCCGATCACCGACAGAGGAGCGCGGGCAGCTCATTCAGCGACCTGATGCAGCCACGAACGCAGCGGGTGCCAGATCGGTCCAAGTGGAACGCCCGCCATCCCGCGGTGCGCGCAGCCAGCACATCGAGTTCGAAATCGTCGCCAACGTAAGTGAGCTCCGAACCTGCTGTGCCCAGCGCCTCGACTGCCGCGTCAAAGGCCTCCCGATGAGGCTTTGCGACCCCCAAGGAGTCGGCAGTGAGTACGCATGCGAAGTACTCGCGAACACCGATCCGCTCAAGCTTCAGGTTCTGCTGCTGGTCATCGCCGTTGCTCAACACCGCGAGTTCAAAACCGCGCTTACGCAGTTCCTCCAAGCACGACGACACATCGGGATATGCCCGCCAGGCGCGCTTGTACTCAACCAGGTACGCCCCGAATAACTGGTCCAACTGCGCTGTATCGCTGACGGGCTTCACCAAAGCCTCAAGCAGGTCCGCCATGCGGCGCCGTCGCTGCTCGGCGAAAGTCACCTTCCCCTCCCGCCACGTCATGAAGTGCTCTTGCTCGGCACGATGCCAGGTGTCGTGCAGCAACGCCGTGGGCTCGGCCCCGATCAGGCGTAGGAAGTTGTCCAGGCCCTCGTCTGCCGAGGCTCTGTGATCCATCAGCGTCCCGTCAATGTCAAAGACGATGATTGCGTCGGTCATGGGGACCCTCCTGTCGAGTCGCGGCGGATCTTGCTGTGCGCGCGGCACTAGTGTGCCGTTGCTCGGAACGACACCTCGAGTCTGGGCACTCTAGAAGAGGAACGCCTCAAGGCTTTGGACTGGGACAGGGCCGGGATGCCGTCACACCCGTCCGCTCGATTCTCCGGCAGGCGTGCCCGTCCACCGGATCCCCAACACGCGCGCTGTGGTAGGAACACGCCATGGCTGTTTCCGCTCCCCGCCCGCCCCGCGCCCGCCCGGTGCGCCCGCGTGGTTTGGAACCCGGCGACGCCGTCGTGCTGCGCGCCGGCGGATACGCGGACCTCACTCGCTTGACCGGTGTGGACATCAGCGGGGTGGATCTGCGTGGCCTGGAGCTGGTGGAGTGTGTACTGGAGGATGTACGGGCAGACCGCGCTCATCTGGAGGAATGGAGTCTGGCCGAGTCACGGGTCGATCGGCTCACGGCTTCCGAGCTGCACGCCCAGCGCTCGACGTGGCGGGAGGCGTCGCTGGAGTCCTCGCGCATCGGCGCCCTGGAATCTCACGACGCGCAGTGGCGCGGAGTGCTCATTGACCAGTGCCGGATCGGTTTCCTGGGACTGGGACGGTCCAACCTGCTCGACGTCAGCTTCCACGACTGCATCATCGATACGCTGGACCTCACCGCCGCAACGCTCAACCGGGTTGCCTTGACGGACTGCCGGGTCGGGGAGCTGCGCATGCGGGAGAGCCGACTCACCGACGTCGATCTGCGGGGCCTCACGCTCAGCCAGATCGACGATGCCGCCGGCCTGCGCGGGGCGTGGGTCGGTGCCGACCAGCTGGTCGCACTCGCGCCCGCACTGGCCTCCCACGTGGGGCTGCGAGTCGTCTAGCTGCCGCTTCTTCCTCGTTCTTGCTCTTCCCTCTTCGCCAAAACCGGCACTGGTAACGCGCCCAGAACGACACCAATGGCGACCCGAGGCCGAGTGGCCGCGAGATGCGCTGGCGAGCGGTACCACCAACCGGCGATTTACGACCTTGGGGTACGTTCCACGACCCCGGAGAGGTCGAAAAACGTACCCCAAGGTCGTAAAACGTCAACGGGGGCTTGCCTCCACCGCGACGCGGCTGGTCGGCAACACGGTGCGCTTCGAGTAAGGAGCGTCGGCCCGCCCGGAAGTGAGTTACCGGCCTGCCGCATTCCGGAGAGAGCTCGCGGCGTACCCCGGCTCGCCGGGAAGTGAGCCTGCGCAACCGGCTTGAGCGGCCCCAGCCGGTACCGCGACCGCCCAATTCAGCGCCTCCGGGCATCAGCGGCCCGGCACCGTCAGCCCATCTCGGGCTTCGGCAGACCGGGTGTGGATCGGCAGTCGGCGCCGTCGTCGTCGGGATCAGCCGCGGCGCACCAGCGGGAAGGTGATGGTCTCCCGGATGCCCTGGCCGGTCAGTGCCATGAGCAGCCGGTCCACCCCCATGCCCATGCCGCCGCACGGCGGGAAGCCCTGCTCCATGGCCACCAGGAAGTCCTCGTCCAGCACCATGGCCTCGGGGTCGCCGTTCGCGGCGGCGAGCGCCTGCGCCTCGAAGCGCTCCCGCTGGATCACCGGGTCGGCCAGCTCCGAGTAGGCGGTGGCGGTCTCGGTGCCACGAATGTACAGGTCCCATTTCTCGGTCAGGCCCGGCCGGGAACGGTGGTAGCGGGTCAGCGGGGAGGTGTCCTCGGGGAAGTCGTAGACGAAGGTCGGCTCCCACAAATCATTGCCGACCGTCTCCTCGAAGATGTCCTCGACCACCTTGCCCGCCACGGCGTAGTCGTCCACCTCAAGGCCCAGCTTCTCGGCGATCCGCACCACCTGCTCACGCGGCGTCTCGACGGTAATCTCCTCGCCGACCGCCTCGGAGACGGAGGTGTACAGGTCGATCTTCTTCCACTCGCCCGACAGGTCGTACTCGGTGCCGTCGGCAAGCCGCACGATCTCCTCACCCTCGCTCAGGTCGAAGGCGTCGCGGGCGGCCTGCTGCACGAGATTCTGCGTCAGCGCGGCCATGCCGTCGTAATCGGAGTAAGCCTCATAGGCCTCCAGGGCAGCGAACTCCGGGGAGTGGGAGGAGTCCATACCCTCGTTGCGGAAGATCCGGCCGATCTCGAAGACGCGGTCCACGCCGCCCACCACGGCACGCTTGAGGTAGATCTCCGTGGCGATGCGCAGGTACAACTCCATGTCGAGCGCATTCATATGAGTGGTGAACGGCCGGGCGGCGGCGCCGCCGTGGATCACCTGCAGAATCGGCGTCTCGAGCTCGGTGTAGTCGCGGCCGTAGAAGTTCTCCCTCAGGCTGCGCACCACGGCGGCGCGGGTGCGCACCATGTCGCGGGCCGGGGGGCGGGTGAGCAGGTCCAGTTCCCGACGGCGCACCCGCTGCTCCTCCGACAGGGTCACCGCCTCGCCGGCCTCGTTGGTCCAGGTCTTAGGCAGGGGACGCAGCGCCTTGGAGGCGATACGCCAGGCGGGGACCGCGAGGTCGTCGTCGCCCAGGGTGGCGAGGTCGTCGCCAACGCCCTCCCGCAGCTCGGGCTCGGCGAAGACCGACAGCTCGCCGCGACGCGAGGAGCCGACGTGCCCGTGGACGAACAGGTGGTCGCCCAGGTCGACGTCGGCCTTGAAGGCGGCCAGGCTCGAGTGGCCCTGGCCCGGCAGCGACCTGGCGGACAGCATGGCCTGCAAGGTGGCGCCGGCGCCGTCCTGCAGGGTGACGAAGCACAGGCGCCCGGTGTTGCGTAGGAACACGACGCGACCGGCAACGCCGACGATGTCCTGTGTCTCCTCACCGGCTTGCAGGTGGCCGTAGCGCTCGCGCACGTCCGCGATCGTCGTGGTGAGCGGGACCGACACCGGGTAGGGGTCCCAGCCCTCGGCGCGCAGACGCTCGCGCTTGGCAGACCGGATCTGGAACTGGTCGCCGGAGGCGGGAGCGGCCTGGTGCGGCATGGGCGGGGCGGCGTCGGTCTGAGGCGCGGAAGTCTGCTGGTTCTCGGGGGCTTCACTCACGCGCGCGAGTGTAACCGTTGGTCCGGCTGTGCTCACATTCGGCAGGCGGCAACTCACGGTCAGCGAAGGGTACTCGCACCGCCTGAACAGCAGCTTCCCGTCGTGGCCAAAGATGGCAGCAGCAGGCTTTTCAATGGGTGATGGGTAAAGCAGTGTCCCCCAAGGAACGTGCCGAGGCGGTCAACTGGTCGTTGTCAGCAAGTACCTCCAGCCAGCAGGCGGGCGAATCACCTCGAGTTCCAGAAACGACCTTGAGCGACCCACTGTCTGCAGCGAATCCGCGCCCCGTAAAAGTCTCATACTGTGCGCGGCAGTCAACGCTCTGCGTCCCCACGTAGAAGATCTCAGTCTGATGCGGTTCTGCACAGCCTAATTCAAGCCCTTGGCCGTTAAGGCAGAGACGATACTGCCCGCCATCGAGGTAACCATCGCCGTCCGAGTCAGTGGCCCAGATGCCCGCGAGCGTGCCTTCCAGTTGCTCATCGTCCGTGTCCGTGACTGTACACACGGATGAGTCCCTGTCCGCCTCAGCAACTGTCAGCCGCGGGTTGATCACATCGACGCCGGGCTGCCCTCCCAGAAACAGCACAAGCGCGTCCTGGCCGCAGGCTTGATTCTGAGCGGGGATGAACACCTCGCGCTCATGGGACAGCATGCAATCGACACGCTCATCTCCCCTATAGCAGCCCGGTTCCAGACTTGCCGGTGTTGGCGTCCCAACACCGCCTCCTGCGTCCCTCCCAGCAGCATCGTCGTCGGCAGGCACAGATTCAGATACCACTTGGGACACCTCCGTGGCACCATGACCTGAATACTTGAAGAAGGGTAACCAACCCGCCGTATATATCGTGGCAAGGCTCGCAACAAATGCCGCAACCCCAACTACCAGCTTTACTGACCGACTAAGACCACGTCGCCACCAAGGAATGAAACGACCCTGCGGACGTTCGTTGCCCCCGCTTTGCAGATCTTCGTCAACGGTAGTTGATTCATCAATATCACCAGGTTCAGCCATAGCGATTACGACTCCAGCTGAACACCATAAATAACGCCAGTTATTGATTCGTCGGAATCACAGCTACCATCATCCCGCGTACGGCACTTCAATACAATCTTGAGGGCATTAACATTAGAAACATCCACAGTAAATGGATGCACCTCATTGAATGGAATATCGACAAAGTCGTCGCTCGTACCGTTCTTATAGATCTCAACCCTCAGTACATTGTCTGACGATCGTGACGTGTTCGCCTGACCGGCATTGAAAGTCAGGCTCTTGTAGCGATTAGCCAAGCGCAGTTCGATGACGCCCTCGTCCCACGCAAGTACAGATCCGACGCCCTTCTGCCCTTCCAGTGTCGCCACGTCATACAAGTCTTCGCTGACATCTTCACCTTCGACTGAGAAGAAGTCGGCCATTGTTAACTCTCTTCCCTCCGTCTGGTCTGGCTCGAGCACCCCGGGCTCACTACTACTATCAGCAGATGCGTCAAGCGTTTCCTCCGCTTTCAACTCAGAGTCTTCTGCAGGTTCTGGATCCGTCGCCAGAGACTCAGCAACATCAGGAGCATCGGAAGCGGTCGGAGCGGTAGCCGCCTCGGTCGTTGCCTCAACAACCGAGTCAGTAGAGGCCTGATCGTTAGGGGTGTTCGAGCATCCGGCACTCACAGCAACAATTACGAGGGCAGCAATGACCCTCCAGGGGTTCAGGGAACTCATGGCGCGATACTATGTGAGTTACACGCCACACGCAACGGGATCCCATCACAGCTCTTGACCTGAGCCCCTCTTTCTGACTCGAAATAATCGGTAAGCCCAGATCAGCGCATATTTCGCCGACGTGCGAGCTGCCTAGATGGAGGTTCGCATTCGCAAGTGCTCAACCTTCTGCCAGAGAGCTCAGCTTCTTGCCTCGGCGAGGGGCAGACCGGAGGAGCGCAGGCCCTGGAGACGGGCCACGTCAGAATCGGCGGGAACCTGGCCGGGCTCGGTGCCGCGCTCAATGATGTGGTTGTGCTCGTCAACGAAGACCACGTGCGGCAGGTAGGTGCGGGCCTGGTCATCGGGCAGCTGGGAGTAGCCGATGAGGATGACAATGTCCCCCGGATCCACCAGGTGCGCGGCGGCGCCGTTGACACAGATCTCGCCGGCACCGCGTTCGCCGGGGATGACGTAGGTGGACAGGCGGTTGCCGTTGGTGCAGTCGCAGATGTCCACACGCTCGCCGGGCAGCAGGTCCGCCGCGTCGAGCAGGTCGGCGTCCACGGTGATGGAGCCGACGTAGTCCAGGTCGGCCTGGGTCACGGTGGCGCGGTGAATCTTGGACGTCATCATCGTCCGAAGGCGGTTGCTCATCGTCTTCCAGCGTAGACGCCCCAGACCTTGGTGCCGCGGTGTCGTGATAGAGAAGACAGCGTGAGGAGGACAACGGTCCCTGGTACTCCGGCCACGCCGTGCACGGGACGTCAGCCGACCTGGCTGGCCGCCCCGACCTCGGTGGCGCGGGCGAGCCAGCGGTCCAACCGCTCCTCCTGGCGGCGCCGCAGCGCCCGCTCGGAAATGACGCGTTCAATGGCGGCAGCGTCGGCCAGATCCAGGTTGCTCAATGAGCGACTCACCTCAGCGTCCACCATGTCCAGGTGCAGTGCCGCCAGGTCGCGGCGGCGTGCAAACGGCCCCTGCACGAGCCGCAGAGACTGGATGCGCTCATAGGGGATCACACTGACGCGCCGCCACCAGCGTCCCAGCCGCAGCACCACGCAGGTTTCGGTCAGGGCGATCGCCTCCCGCCGCCAGGCCAGTGGGGAGAACAATCGCCCGCGGGGGCTGATGCGGATAAAACCACGTCCCGGGTCGCCCGCTGCCAAGCGCGCATCGCCCACGCCGTCATCGTCGCGCCCCGCCAGGGCCGCTTCTAGGAAGGCGTCGGGATCGACCACGCCCAAGTCGGGCATGACCAGCCACAGCGCCCGCAGGGCCGTGTCGCGGCGGCCTACCGGCAACAAGACGTTGACCCCGGTGTCCGCCACCCCGGAAGAGCTGACCTCGGCGGCGTTGCGTCCGGCCACGCTCACCTTCACCCGCCACCAGTCCGGTCCCCGCCACAGCAGTCCCTGTTCCAGCTGCACACCGTGAACGCGCCCCGGCGGCAGCGTGGAGGACGTCTCGGCCGTCAACCCGAAGCGCGCCCGGATGCCCGCAGGCGTGGCCGCGGCACGGAAGCGCCATCCCTTGTCGAACCGATTCCACAGGTGTCCGCCCAAGGCCGCAGGCATGACCATCATCGGCAGCACCCCGGTCAACGCCGCCGCCGCGCTGCCGTCCCCAAAGGCACCGGTAGCGATCCACGCCACAAGCAGTCCGACGAATCCCACCAGCAGCACCGTGGTCGTCAAGGTGCTGCCCGAGCGCAGCAGCGAGCCAATGAGGATGCGAGTGTCTACCTCGTACAGGTCATACTCGCCGTTCTGAAGACGTCCCTCCGGGATCGGTTGCGCGGCCGCAGCATCCTCAAAGCCGAGCGGCACCGAGAACAGGGCCGCGTCGGCATCCGTATCCTCGGCCGCGGATGCACGCGGCGACTCGTCTTCGGGCGTGTACCCGGCGGAGTCGGCAGGCCGAGACGGCCCGGTGCCCTCCGTCTCCCCGAGTTGCGCGGGCAGCGCCGGTTCCGTGTCCGATTCCGCCACATCGCGTGGCTCGCTGCCGTTGCCGCGTAGCTCTAATCCCGCAGCCAAGTCCAGGATGCGATCACGCAGCGCCTCCAGCTCGTGGCTGCGCAGGAAACCGATGGTGACATTCGAGCCGTCGCCCCCGGCAACCTCCACTCGCAGCCGCCCCAGGCCGAAGATCCGGCCGAGCAGCGGATGGATCACGTCGACGGACTGAATGCGCGGCAGGCGCGCAGTGCGCAGCTGCCGGTTGAGCACACCCGTGCGCAGGTAAACGGCGTCGCGGTCGACGGCGTAGGTGCGCATCCGCCACGACAGCCACAGCGCCACACCGATGGCCACCAACACGGTCAACGTTCCCGCCACAATGCCGCTCAGCAGCTGGGACGACACGTGCACTCCGCTCCTACTGACAGCCGAGTAGGCCTCAAGAACCGAGTCCACGTTCTGCCACAGCACGATGGCGAGTACCGCGGTGATGCCCTTCCACCCCTCAAGTAGCGGGGTGATGGGGTGGACGCGCCGCCACTCCACCTCGGTGGGCAGGGCAATCGCCCGATCTTGAGCGGGAGGAGTGGCCTTCCCGCGTCGCAGCAACCGGGTCGCGACCCGATCCGCAGAGGTCCGTGAAACATCGTCCTGCGGTGGCTGGGTGCGCGGGGACTGGAATCGACGCGTCTTCACAGTCCGGCCATCCTCTGCTCGCCGCGTTCGGACAGGAGCTGACGCAGGTTCTCCGCCTCGGCCACGGGCAGCCCGTTGATGGTCGCATCGGTCGTGGCCGACGCGGTGTGCAGTTTGACCTCCGCGATGCCCAGGTAGCGTCCCAAGGGCCCCTGAGAGGTGTCCACGAACTGCATGCGCCCATACGGGATCACGCTGATTCTGCGGAACATGATGCCCTTGCGCCACAGCAGGTGGTCCTCGGCCATGGCGTATCCCATGGCACGCACCTGGCGGGGAATGAGCCACAGCTCCCACACGGCACAGATCGCAGCCGCCGCAGCGCCAACATGCCACCAGGGGCTCGTCCATACTCCCGCGATCACGAATCCGATGAAGACAACGCCGTCGAGGATCAGGTTGGGGATGAGACGGGCGGTGATGAGACGCGGAGATACCGGACGGAAGTCAATCCCGTCGGGGGCGAAGGGGTCGGCCGCTGCTTTCGCGGCGTTGGGCGGGGCGGTAGGGGGCATAGTGGCTCCTGACGCTGGGATGCGCTGAGAATCGCAAAGCCGCCGGATGCGCACATCCTCCTGCGGTAGGACCCGACGCGGTCCCCGGGTCCTACCGCAGG
>NZ_JAWDJJ010000210.1:0-1386 GCF_032465695.1 Actinomyces sp. MRS3W | reverse complement strand
CCCCGGCGGGGTCGGCGGCGGTCGTGACCGCCAGCGCCGTCAGCGCCTCGGGCAGGCGGCGCGTGCCCAGGGAGTGGTAGCGGGCGACGTCGAGCGGGCCGCCGTCCAGTACTCGCAGGGCGGCGTCGGCGCGGCCGGCCGCGGTGACCTCCACGCGTACGCTGCGGCCGTGCACGGGGCCGACCCGGCCGATCTGTCCGCCGCAGGCCTCGACGATGGCCTGGAAGCCCAGGCAGATGCCGAGCGTGGGGATAGCGCGGTTCAGGGCGGCGCTGACCAGTTCCATGAGGCAGCCGGAGGTACGCGGGTGCCCGGGACCGGGGGACAGGCACAGCAGCGGGCGTTCGCCCGAGTGTTCGGTCCGCGGCTCCAGGGCGTCCAGCACCATCTCGGCTGGCGCCGTGTTGCGGTAGACCTCAATCTGTGCTCCCAGTGCGGCGAACTGGTCGACCAGGTTGTAAACGAAGGAATCGCGGTTATCCAGCAGTACGACACGCATCTCACGCCCTCCTTTCTGGCGCGGTCGAGGTATCGGGGTCGATGACGAGGCGGGCGCCCTGGGCGGCGGCGATGGCGGCCAGCACCGCGCTGGCCTTGTGCACGGTTTCGGCGGCCTCGGCGGCCGGCACCGAGTCGGCGACCACGCCCGCCCCGGCCTGTACCAGCGCTGTCCCCTCGCGCACGAAAGCGGAGCGGATGACGATGCAGGTGTCCAGTTCGCCGTCGCCCCGGACGTAGCCGACCGAGCCGCCGTAGCTGCCGCGGCGGACCCCCTCGGCGCCCCGGATCAACTCGGCGGCTCGTAGCTTGGGAGCGCCGGTGAGCGTGCCCATGGTCATGGAGGCGCGGAAGGCGTCCAGGGCGTCCAGGTCGGGGGCGAGCTGTCCGGATACCTCCGAGACCAGGTGCATAACCCGGCTGTAACGGTCCACGCGCAGGAGGTCGTCGACCCTGCGGGTGCCCGGCACGGATACCCGGGCGACGTCGTTGCGGGCCAGGTCCACCAGCATGACGTGCTCGGCGACTTCCTTGTCATCCGTGCGCAGCTCCAACTCCAGGCGTGTGTCCCGCTCGTGGTCGACCAAGCCGTCGGGTGCGAGGCCGCGTGGGCGCGTGCCGGCGATGGGACGGATGGCGACCCGGCCGGTTGTGGCCGAATGCAGCAGCGCGGATTCGGGCGAGGCCCCCAGGAGCTCAAAGTCCGGGGCGCCGACGTAGAACATGTAGGGGCTGGGGTTGGAGCGGCGCAGTTGGTGGTAGGCGGCCAGCGCATCGGGGCACGGCAGGGTGAAGCCGCGGGCGGGCACCACCTGGTAGACCTCCCCGGCAGTGATGGATTCCTTCATGGCCTCCACGACGCCGGCGTACTCGGTATCGGACTGGGTG
>NZ_JAWDJJ010000209.1:0-57318 GCF_032465695.1 Actinomyces sp. MRS3W | reverse complement strand
AGACCTCGGCCCTCATGTTCCCGCCGCAGCCCCAGGGCTCATTGCCGATCCCGAAGAAGGGCACCCGCCACGGTGCTTCGCGGCCGTTGGCCCGTCGCAATCGCGCCATGGGGGAGTCGCCGTCCCGCGTGAGGTAGTCGACCCATTCGCTCATCTCTTGCACCGTTCCGGAACCGACGTTGCCGGTGATGTAGGCGTCGGTGCCGAGCAGCTCGCACAGCTCCATGAACTCGTGCGTGCCGAAGGAGTTGTCCTCCACCACGTCCCCCCAGTTAGTGTTGACCATGGTGGGGCGCTGCTCCTTGGGGCCGACGCCGTCGCGCCAGTGGTACTCATCGGCGAAGCAGCCGCCCGGCCAGCGCAGGTTGGGGATGGCGATGGCCCGGAGCGCCTCAATGACGTCGGTGCGCAGGCCGTGGATGTTGGGGATGGGGGAGTCCTCGCCCACGTAGAAGCCGCCGTAGATGCACCGGCCCAGGTGCTCGGCGAAATGGCCGTAGAGGTGGCGGGAGATGATGGGGCCGGGGACGTCGAGGTCGACGACGGCGCGGCTGGGCTGAATGGACATGGTGCTCCTGACTTGGGCGGGTGATTCGGTGGTGGAAGCAGGCTCGTGCGAGCTGTGGCTGTCTGCCGCCGTGCGGAAGACGGTGGATGGAATGAAGGGCAGCGACATGATCAATCTTTCAAGTAATGGTGATCAATGGCCGGTCACTGCGCAGAACATGCTCGCGCCGTGCGCAGGCACAACGCTCTGCCACCAGCCATCGGTCAGCGTTTGAGTCTCGCCCGACCACAGATCGAGCACCGCAGCCGTCGCCGCTGGCAGGCCGAGATCGTCCACATGCAGCCGGATACGTCGCGGCGACCGGCCGAGATTGAAGACGGCGCGAACCTCTTGCTTGTCGCGCTTGACGGCCGCGTCGGTGTTGCGGCAATGATCGGGGCGGAGTGTGGATCGCCAGACGACAAGCTCCTGGTCCCGGATAATTTCGCGGCAGTTCTCGCCGCGCTCGCCGACGGCGAGAACCGCATCGGCTTGAAGGAGAGCGATTGTCTCCGGAACGGAGTCGGGAAGGTGCCCGCCGACCATGAGTGGTGAGCGCGCGATGCTCCACAGTGTCACCACCGTGCGTTGTTCCTCAAGGGTGAGGCGCGAATCGCGTGGTCCGCCGACATGTGCTCGTATGCCCAGGCGCCCGAGCGGAAGCATATCGAGATCACCGACGCCGTCGTCGGACTGGACGTGGGCCCAGCGGGCGGCTCGTTGGAATTGTTCAACTATGGCCGGCCAGTCATCCCACAGATCGTCCGAGACACGCCACATCTCGGCGTTATCTCGAAGAAAAGCAGCATGTTCGAGCGAGAGCTCGCGTCCGGGGGAGAGGCTGAGGATAATCCCTCCTCCCGCGTGTTCAATAGCCCGGTGAATCATGGTGATGTCCGCTCGCCTGATGGGCGGATAGAGAACGTCATCGACTTTGACGAAGTCGACGCCCCACTGCGTCAAGAGAGCGAACACCGAGTCATACCATGCTTGGGAACCAGGATGATCGGGGAGAACGCCCTCATAATCCGGATTCCAGGGACACCGCTCCGACTCGGGTGCCGCAATGTCCCGAGCGGTGTATGAGGTCCCCAGGATCGGGGAGTCGGCCTGCACCGCCCGCCGCGGGATTCCGCGCATGAGGTGAACCCCGAAGCGCAGCCCCATGGCGTGCAGGGCCTCGGCCAATGGCGAGAAGCCGCGCCCGTTCGCGGCGGAGGGGAAGCGCGAGACGACGGGCTGAGGGCGGCCGTAGTCATCGATGACGGCATTGGAGACGGAGTTGTAAGCGTTGATTCCGGGGTCGGGCTCGTACCACTGGATGTCGACGACGACGGTATCCCACCCATGCGGGAGCAGGTGGTCTCGCAGGAAGCGTGCGTTATCAAGCACCTCCTGCTCGGTGACCGAACCGCCGAAGCAGTCCCAGGAGTTCCAGCCTCGCGGCGGGACAGTGGCTGATGCAGGTGACGTCATTGTCATCTCCTCACGTGGCAGTGCGACGATATGATGACCGCAACGATGAAGCGTTGTCAACTCGGTGGGCTCGCATGTGCCGACGCCAGACGACGGCGAGGATGCTGGTGATGAAGCGTGGCACATCGCAGCTCTATACCGCAGTCGGTAGCGTGTGCCCACGAGGATCGGGGGTGAGATGCCATGGCTGCCACAATGCGTCAGGTTGCTGAACTGGCTGGCGTGTCGCTCAAGTCGGTCTCGCGCGTGGTCAATGACGAGCCCAATGTGAGCCAAGCGCTGCGGCGCAAGGTATTGGCAGCCATCGATGAGCTCGGCTGGCAGCCCAACGCCCTCGCCCGGACGCTGCGGACCGGGCGGACCGAGACCATAGCGGTATTGATCCCCGAACTACGTGATCGTTGGGTCGCTGCGCTGACACAGGCCCTGGTTGTCGAGGCGGATCGGCGCGGTCTCACGGTCACCATCGAGCCCTGTGGGGGTGATCCCGAGCGGGTATCACAGGTGCTCATTGAGCAGAGGACGGCGTTTGACGGCGCCATATTGGTGGGCACTGTTCACGGTGATACCCCGAGCCCGCCGCCCGATTATGCGTTGCCAACGTGCAGCATAGGGGCATGGGCGGATGCGGAGGGGAGCGGATCATCAGACCGGGTGTGTCTTGATCTCGACCGCGCTGCGGACGCGGTGGCGCGGCACTTGCGCGCTCTGCGATTCAAGGCCATCGCCGTCGTTGGGCCGCCTCAGCCCGGGCAGGAGGCCATGACGCGGGCGCTGGCCGATGCGATTCCGGGCGCCGTTGTTCTAGACGCCCAGTCCTGTGCACATCGCGCGGAGGGGCTTCGGATCGGTCGGGCGCTCACCAAGGATCGGACGGCGGTGGATGCGGTGGTGTGCGCGGACGATGACCTAGCGCTCGGGGTGCTATCTGGACTGCTTGCTGGCGGGGTACGCGTGCCGGAGGATGTTGCCGTGTGCGGCTGCGGAGACCTCGAAGACGGCCGATTCTCGACCCCCACACTGACAACCCTGCGCTTCCCCATGTCCGAGATTGCCCGAGCGGCCCTCGACGATCTGGAACGCCGATGGGAAGTAGAGGCGCGGTCGCCGCACAGCACCACGGTGGGGCCGACACTGGTGCGCAGGGAATCAACGCTCGGCTTCAGCTCGGCTGTCTACATCGAGCGGCGACGATCGGGGGGTGCCTTGTGAGAGGGCGTGTCAGGCTGCGGGATGTTGCCGAGGCCGCGGGCGTCTCGCTCTCGACTGCGTCGACGGCTTTGTCGTCCCGCCCCAGCGGGACAACCCGGCTGTCCCCGAGTACGCGCGAGCGCGTGCGCCGGGCTGCCCGCCGCCTCGGCTATGTTCCCTCGGAAGCCGCCAGAGGCCTGGCGCGGGGCTCGTTCGGGCGAGTCGCCATTGTGGTTCCCAACCTGCATCAGCCCTACTTCTCGCAGATTGCCGAGCTACTTATTGATGAGCTCGCCGGCCGGGGAATGCGTTCAACGATCCGCCTGACGGAGGACATCCCGGAACGGGAGGTCGAGGCTGCCTTGGGCATTTCCACGCACGACGCCGATGCGGTGCTCCTATGTCCCCATCACCTCAACGACGCGCTACTCGCCGGTAGGCGGCCAGCGCTGCCCGTTGTCCAGGTTGGGGCGCTGCCGACCGAGGGGATTGCCAGGGTTGCCATGGATGAGTATGGCGGTGCGCTCGCAGTGGCACGTCATCTGGTCGAGTCGGGGCGGCGACGTATCGCCAACCTTTCGACGGCGGGCCTAGGCGGGGAGGGCGGCCCACGTTTCCAGGCATATCTTGACGCTTTGCAGGAGGCAGGCCTGTCAGCCGATGAGGAGCTGTTCGTAGCCGGTGAGGACTGGGACCGCCGCGATACGGGACTGGAATCCACTATCGGGCTGCTGCGCTCGGGTGTCGACTTCGATGCCCTCATGTGCGTCAATGACGCTGTTGCGATCGGAGCGATGCGCGCACTCCAGGCCGCCGGCTTGCGGATCCCGGACGACGTCGCCGTGACGGGTTTCGACAACACGGAGGAGGGGGCTTACAGCACCCCATCGCTCACGACTGTCGACCCCGGCAGCGCCGAGATGGCTCGACTCGCCGTGCAACAGGTGATCGCTCTGCTCGAGGGCCGTGCACCGGTACCGGACGCGGCCGCTGCTACGCGGCTCATCGTGCGTGATTCCAGTCGCTAATCGCTCTTCCCGGGCTGATTCCCGGTCTCGCGGGCATGTTCCCGGGCCGCGGCCCGGTCGGGAGCAGCCCGGTCGCGGTATGTCCGACGGGTCGTCAAGCGGTTGTGGGCACTCGGCGCCGATCCACTGGGCGACGCGGCATTCCGGTCGCCTGACGTATCGTCACCAAAACGTAATTGACAACGCTTCATCAATTCCTTCATCATGGTCGTGCCACAACGATGTGAGGAGCAGACCGTGTCATCAGCGCAGCCCCAACGGACAGGAACAGCCGGACGTGTGAGCGTCCCGGCGCTGCCCGGGACCCATGCGAAACGCACTCCCCTCGGCATCGGCTCCGTCAGGATCGCGGCGGACAGCCTGATCGGTCGCTGGCAAGCCCGTAACGCAGAACGAACCCTCCCGCACTGCATCGCGAACCTTGAATCCTCGGGGGTTATGGACAACTTCCGGCGGGTGATCGGGGAATCTGGTGCGGAGTATCGCGGCTTCGTCTTCGCCGATTCTGATCTGTATAAGGTCATTGAGGCGGTCGCCTGGGAAATCGCCCGTTCGGGAACGCACGATTTCGATGCGTGGCTGGACGAGTCGATCTCGCTCATCTCTCGCGTCCAGGAGCCCACCGGGTATCTGCACACCTGGATTCAGGGAGGACATCCCGATAAGCGCTTCGCCGAACTCGACTGGACGCATGAGATGTACGTCCTCGGTCACATGATCCAGGCCGGAGTGGCCCTGGATCGTGCCGCGGGAAGGGATGACTTACTGCGGATCGCCATCCGCTTCGCGGCACTCGTCGACCGCCGCTTCGGTCCGGGCAGAGAGGACGGAATACCCGGACACCCTGAAATCGAGACGGCGCTCATCGAGTTGTACCGCCACACCGGCCAGCTGCGCTGGCTCAAGTTGGCCGAACATCTTGTCAATCAGCGCGGACACGGCATCCTTCCCAACAAAGGATTCGGCAACCGGTACTACCAAGACCACATTGCTGTACGCGATGGCGTGGATCCGTCTGGCCATGCCGTCCGCCAGCTGTATCTGAACGCCGGAGTCACCGATCTGTACCTGGAGACCGGAGAAGAGGCGCTGCTCGCCGTCATGCGGGAGCAGTGGCAACGTGTCCACGAACGCAAGATGTACCTGTCCGGCGCCTTCGGCTCCCGACACCGCGACGAGTCCTTCGGCAACGACTACGAGTTGCCCTCGGACCGCGCTTACGCCGAGACCTGCGCAACTATCGCCGACCTCCACTGGACATGGCGCATGATGCTTGCGAACGAGGACCGCCGCTATGGCGACGTCATGGAACGCGAGTTGTTCAACGCCCTGGCGGCATCCGTGGACCATAGTGGTACGCGGTTCTTCTACTCCAACCCCATGCAGCGACGCCCCGACCGCTTCAGCGAGGAAAACGCTCCGGCCGAGCGCCAACCCTGGTACTCGTGTGCATGCTGCCCACCCAATATCGCCCGCATCATCGCTCAGGCAGGTGCCTATATCGCCACCGTTCAGGGCGGCAACGTGCTCGAGATCCATCAGCTCATCGCCGCGGATATTGATCTGCCTGCCGCTCTCGGCGGGGGTAGATTGGTCATTCAAACGCGTTATCCCGCAGACGGTGACGTAGCGCTCCGGCTAGAGGGCTCGGCGCTACCACCCGGCGCATACCTGCGGGTCCGCATTCCGGCATGGGCCGACGGCGCCACGCTGCTTGTAGACGGTCAGTCGCGGGCAGTATCCGAAGGCGAGCTGGCTCAAGGTTACGTTGAGATCAACGCGGACGACGTCGACGGCGCTGTCCTCAGGCTCCCGATGCAGCCCCGCTGGACGGCGGCACACCACCGCGTGGACGCAGTCCGTGGAAGTGTCGCCCTTGAGCGTGGTCCCATCCTGTACTGCCTGGAGCAGGCCGACCTTCCCCAGGCCGTCGCTGCCGATGACGTGTATCTTCCCGAACCGCCGGCAATCACCGAGCTGCCGCTTGCACCGGATGCCCCGGCACCCACGCTGCGGGTTGGGATGCATGTACATGCGCCTGAAGACACGCTCTATCGAGATGCGTCTTGGAACGAGCGCGGTCGTTCATCCCCAACAATTCACGCGGACATGGTGCCGTTTTCCACCTGGGGCAACCGTGGCCCAGGCGCCATGCGCGTATGGATCCCTGTTTTCTGACCTGCTGCTTGAAGCTAGAGGGGGAGGGTATCGTGGCCTTGACTCTCTGAAAGTGAACGTTCACAATAGGGGCGTCCGGGCGGCGGCCGCATGCCGCGTTCGGAGCCGGACACGTCGGGCTCGAGGGGGTGCCCTTGGGTGTGGCTGGTTTTGTGTGTTGCTGCTAGAACTTCAAACCCGCTATGAGAGGGAGAAATGAGATGACCGAGCGGATCGTACTGGCCGAGCTGGATCCTGAGGTGCAGGCGGCCGTGGCCGCTACTCGGGAGAAGGTGGCGGTGCTGCATGCCGAGTTGCCCCGTTGGGGGCTGGTGGTGTGGACCGCCGGCAACGTCTCCGAGCGGGTGACGCTGACTCGCGCCGACGGCAGTGTGGAGCGGACCGACCTGTTCGTCATCAAGCCCTCGGGGGTGTCGTATGACGAGTTGAGCGCGGACAACATGGTGGTGTGCACCCTGGATGGGGACAAGATCGAGGATGGCACGCCGGCCTCGCTGGCGCCGTCGTCCGACACGGCGGCGCACGCCTACGTTTATCGGCACATGGACCGTGTGGGCGGGGTGGTGCATACCCATTCGACCTATGCGACGGCTTGGGCGGCGCGGCGTGAGCCGATCCCGTGTGCGTTGACGATGATGGGTGATGAGTTCGGCGGGCCGATCCCGGTGGGGCCTTTCGCCCTGATCGGGGATGACTCGATCGGACGCGGCATTGTGGAGACCCTTAAGGACTCCAAGTCCCCGGCCGTTCTCATGGCCAACCACGGCCCCTTCACCATCGGTAAGGATGCGCGGGCGGCGGTTAAGGCTGCGGTGATGTGCGAGGAGGTTGCCCGTACCGTGCATATTGCGCGCCAGGGCGGTGAGCTGGAGCTTATTGATCAGGATCTCATCGACCGGCTCAACGACCGCTACCAGAACGTCTACGGACAACACTGAGCACGCGGTGGCGGTACCGCCCGGTCTGCTTGACACGTCCTGGTCTGCCCTGCCGCATGTTGCTCGGCCTTTACCCACTTACTCGGCTACTTACCTACTGACGACTCCGTCACTGATTCAAAGGAGAATTCCGCATGAACGCCCTTCCCAGCCCGTTTACCGGCAAGGCGATCTGGTTCCTCACCGGTTCCCAGGACCTCTACGGTGAGGAGACCCTCGCCCAGGTCGCCGACCAATCCCAGCAGGTGGCCGCCTGGCTCGACGACGCCGACGCCATCCCGGTGCGCATTGTCTGGAAGCCGGTCCTCAAGGACCGCGACGCCATCCGCACCGCCATGCTCGCCGCTAACGCCGACGACTCCTGCATCGGCGTCATCGCCTGGATGCACACCTTCTCCCCGGCCAAGATGTGGATCGCCGGTATTGACGCCTTGGCCAAGCCGCTGGTTCAGCTGCACACTCAGTACTCCGAGTCCCTGCCCTGGTCCACCATCGACATGGACTATATGAACCTCAACCAGGCGGCCCACGGCGACCGCGAGTTCGGCTACATCCTCACCCGCCTGAACCAGCCCCGCAAGGTCGTCGTCGGCCACGCCTCCCAGGCCGCCACCCAGGCCAAGATTGCCACCTGGGCGCGTGCCGCCGCCGGGTGGGACTCCCTCCACCACACCCGCCTCGTCCGCTTCGGGGACAATATGCGCAACGTTGCCGTCACCGAGGGCGATAAGACCGAGGCTGAGCTCCGCCTCGGAGCGAGCGTCAACACCTGGGGTGTCAACGACCTCGTTGCCGCCGTCGACGCCGTTACCGACGCCGAGATCGACGCTCTTATCGAGGAGTACCTCGCCGCCTACGACGTCGTCGAGGAGCTGCGCCCCGGTGGTGAGCGGCACGAGTCGCTGCGCTACGGCGCCCGCATCGAGGCCGGCATGCGGGCATTCCTGGAAGAGCGCGGGGCCACGGCCTTCACCACGAACTTCGAGGACCTGGGCGGGCTGCGTCAGCTGCCCGGGCTGGCGGTCCAGCGGCTCATGGCCGACGGCTACGGCTTCGGCGCGGAGGGCGACTGGAAGACCGCCCTGCTCGTGCGCGCAGCCAAGGTCATGGGCTACGGCCTGCCCGGCGGCGCTTCCCTCATGGAGGACTACTGCTACGAGATGACCCCGGGCAAGGAGAAGATCCTCGGCGCGCACATGCTCGAGGTGTGTCCCTCGCTCACCGAATCCAAGCCGCGTCTGGAGATCCACCCGCTGGGTATCGGCAACCGGGAGGACCCCGTGCGGCTCGTCTTCGACGCCGATCGCGGCGCCGGGCTGGTGGTGGCCATGTCCGACATGCGCGAGCGCTTCCGCCTGACCGCCAATGTCGTCAACGTGGTCGGCCCCGACGAGCCGCTGCCCAAGCTGCCCGTCGCCCGCGCCGTGTGGGAGCCCGCTCCGGACTTCTACACCTCGACCGAGTGCTGGATGCAGGCCGGCGCCGCCCACCACACCGTCATGACCACGGCCACCACCCTGGCGATGTGGCAGGACCTGGCCGAGATCGCGCAGATGGAGCTCGCCGTCATCGATGAGCACACCAACACCCGCCGTTTCGGACACGAGCTGCGGGCCGCGCAGGTGTACTACCGCCTCAACCAGGGCTGAGGCTCAGTTACCGGATGGCGCAGCCGCTGCACTTCTCCCCGCCCCGGCGCTGTTGACTGTGGAATCACGCACCGACAGCGCCGGGGCGATCTCGATCACCCGCGCCGCGTCATCATCTGCGCGGGTCGGGTCCGGCCCGAGCAGCCCAAGCGCCGCACTGGCGAGGGCGGGCAGGTCCAGGGATACGCTGGTGAGCGTCGGGGTGGAGAAAATGGCCGTCTCGGTGTCGCCGCGGCCGATGACGGCCACGTCGTCCGGTACTCGTACGCCTCGACGGCGCAGCGCACTGGTCACTCCGGCGGCGAGCGCATCGTTGTGGCACACGACAGCGTCCACGGGTGCGCCCGCATGCGCCAGACGTGCTACCGCTTCGACTCCGCCGAGTAGCCCGTCCGGGCTGTCCGCTCGGAGGACAAGCTCGTCATCTACCGTCAGCCCGGCCCGCCGCAGCTGCTCGGTGCACGCTGCGGTCCATCGGTCGGCGTCACTCGATATCCCGACGACGGCGGGGTGATGACGACTCAACTCGCGCAGGTGAGCGGCAATGAGCTCCGCCTGCGCCGAAGCGGGACACGCCGCTCGCGGCAGGGCAGGCGGGCCATCGTCCGCGATAAGGACGAGTGCGCGCTCGGACGGGGTGTCATCTGTGGGACTCTGCGCCGTCGGATCGAGCCCCCGCGGAACGAGAATGGCCGCGTCTGATTGGCGCGCCCAGGTGCCATCGAGGATCTCCTGCTCCCGGTCTGGCTCCCCGCGAGTCAATTCGAGAATGACGGCCACGCCACCGGCTGCCTTCATCACTTCCTGGGCTAGGGCGGCGTACAGGGGCTGCTGCAGCGTGGGGATCGCCAGAGTGATGCTTCCACGGCGCCCCGAGCGCAGCGCCGAAGCGCTCGTATTGAGCCGATAGTCGAGCTGCGTCACCGCTTCCATCACGCGACGACGGGTCTCCGGTGAGGCCCCCGGAGCGCCATGCAGCACGTTGGAGACCGTCTTGGCGGACACCCCCGCCCGCGCGGCAACATCGCTCATGGTCACCCGTGCGGCCACGGAGCTTCACCTCCCACCGTTGAATCCCTGGCTAGCAGTGCCACATCTTCCATGACCGTGCGCGGCGGCTGCGACGGGGACTCGATGCGCCGACGCAGCAGCGACACGGCATCGGCGGCGTAGGCGGCCAGGAAGGGGGACACGGTGGTGAGCGACGGAGAGGTGTAACGGGATATCTCCAGGTTGTCGAAGCCGGTGACGGCTACGTCGTCGGGAACTCGTACCCCGGCCTGAGCGAGTTGGCGAAGCGCACCGAGCGCCAGACCGTCATTGAAGGCGATGACGGCGTCGAAGGGCACCTGCCGCGAGAGCAACGTGCGAATGGCAGCGGCGCCGTCCGTACGCCGCCACTCGTTGGAGGCAATGACACGGTCCTCGTCGATCGCCAAGGCGTGGTGCTTCATATGGGCGCGCCACGCTGCCATGCGGGTGCGCCCCGCCGCGTGTCCTCGAGCACCGGGCAAGGGCGCTCCCAGCGCCGCAATGCGGGTGCGTCCCAGGGCATGCAGATGCGACACGACCAGGCCGATGCCCTGGTCATTGTCCATGGTGACGCGGTCGACGGCGTCATGGTGCCGCTCTCCGAGCAGCACGAGCGGGTGGCCGGCGGCAGCGTCCCGGAGCTGCGCCGTCGACATTCCCTGCCAGTACATGATCGTGCCGTCGAGCTCCCGGTGTTGGGCGAGGAAAGAGGCTTCACCCTCCCCATGCTCGCCAGTGACCCCGAGTACAACCGTCAGACCATGGCGGCGGGCCTCGGCGGCGATGCGGTCGGCGATCTCCGCAAAGAACGGTTGATTCAACTCGGGAACCGCCAGCCCGATGATGCCGGAACGGCCGGTGCGCAGCGAACGTGCCGAAGCGTTGGGGGAGTAGTCGGTCTGCGCCACCGCGGACAGCACACGCTCGCGAGTGGCGGGGGGGACCCCGGGCTCGTTGTTGATGACCCGAGACACCGTCTTCGCCGAGACACCGGCCAGGGCGGCGACGTCGAGGAGGGTGGCGGCCATGCGCGGCAGCATACCGGCAAACGCTGTCATTGTGCGGAGGCACACGTTCAACGATGTCATAACGCTATGTTGTGGCCGAAGGAGGTGTAGTCGCTGAAATATGAGGAAAAAGTTGAATGTATGGGAGGCGTGCGGGGAACATCGGTGTTGACAACGTTGAAGTAGGGAGGTCATGATGATGCTGCAAGCCGGAAGGCACACCCGACAGGCTCAAAGGAGAGGCACTCTTGTCTGCACGTATCTCGGTCGACGTCGACCGCCCCATCGGTGAGATCTCGCCCCGCATGTATGGCTCCTTCGTTGAGCACATGGGCCGGTGTGTCTACACCGGCATCTTCGAGCCGGGACACCCCACCGCCGACGAGCATGGCCTGCGCCAAGATGTCATGGAGCTGGTCAAGGAGCTCGGCGTGACCACGGTCCGCTATCCCGGCGGCAACTTCGTGTCCAACTACCGCTGGGAGGACGGCGTCGGTCCGATTCAGGACCGACCCCGCCGCCTCGAGCTCGCCTGGCACACCACTGAGCCCAACACCTTCGGCACCGACCAGTTCATGACCTGGTGCGACCAGGCCGGCATCGAGCCGATGATGGCCATTAACCTCGGCACCCGCGGAGAGACCGACGCGGTCAACCTCCTCGACTACGTCAATGGCCAGGTGGACACCGAGTACGCCAATATGCGCCGCGCCAACGGGCACGAGGAGCCCTACAACGTGCGCATGTGGTGCCTGGGCAACGAGATGGATGGCCCCTGGCAGGTCGGCCACAAGAACGCCGAGGACTACGCCTACCTGGCCCTGTCCACCGCCCGCGCCATGCACATGGTGGATCAGAACCTCGAACTGGTGGCCTGCGGCTCCGCCTCCTGGGAAATGCCCACCTTCGGCGACTGGGAGCGCACCATCCTCGACTTGGCCTACGACGAGGTCGATTACATCAGCCTCCACCGTTACGTCGACCCCGACGCCCAGGACCGCGCCAGCTTCCTCGCTGCCGGCGTGGACCTGGACCGCTTCATCGACGGCGTGATCGCCACCGCCGACGCCGTCGGCGCCAAGCACCGCTCGAGTAAGAAGATCATGGTCTCCGTTGACGAGTGGAACGTCTGGCGCCTGGGGGCATGGAACTCCATCGAGCACAGCTTCGCTCCCGAGGACTGGCCGGAGGCGGCCCCCCGCATTGAGGACGTCTACACCGGCGCCGACGCCCTGGTGGTGGGTGGCATGCTCATCTCCCTGTTGCGCCACGCCGACCGCGTCAAGGCGGCCTCCCTGGCGCAGCTGGTCAACGTCATTGCGCCGATTATGACGGAGAAGGGTGGTCGGGCCTGGCGCCAGACCACCTTCTACCCCTTCTCCATCGGGGCGCGGATCGCGCGCGGCAAGGCCTACGACGCCGTCGTCGCCAGCCCCACCACCGGCACCGAGTGCTACGGTGACGTTGACGCGGTCGACGCTGTGGTCACGTGGGATGAGGAAGCCGCAACCGGTTCCCTGCTCGCACTGAATCGTTCACTCACCGACTCCATCGACGTCACCGCCGCGCTTGGATCGCTCGGCGCCAGCCGAGTCGTGAGCGCGCAGATCATCGCCCCCGACGACCTCGACGCCGTCAACACCGCCGACGATCCCGACCGTGTACGCCCCGTCGCTCACGAGGTCTCACTGGTCGACGGCGTGCTGGCCACCACCCTGCCGCCGGCCAGCTGGCTCGCCGTCGAGCTCGGTTGAGCAGAGGGCATCGGAAGATCCGTCGCGAGCAAGGAGCAGGAAACTCCCATGGCGAGCAAGTGGTATGAGGACGGGGCGCTGCACTTCGCCCTCGGATTCGAGGACACCTTCGTGCCTCAGCCCGGGCCGGGCGAGCGGCCTATCGACGAGTACGAGTTGACTGAGCACTACACGCGTTATGACGAGGACTTCCGCAACGCCGCTAGGTCAGGGGCCGAGCTCCTGCGGTGGGGGCTCCCCTGGTATCGGGTCAACCCCGAACCGGGCGTGTGGGACTGGGACTGGGCTGACCGCGCGGTGGATGCGCTGACCACCGCAGAGCTTCGGCCAGTCCTGGACCTCCTTCACTACGGCACGCCCCTGTGGCTTGATGATCAGTTCCTTAACCCCGACTATCCGGAACGGGTCGGTGACTACGCCCAGGCCGTCGCGGAGCGCTACGGAGACCGGATTGAGGACTACACACCTGTCAACGAGCCTATGATCCATGCGCTCTTCTGCGGCGAGTACGGCTACTGGCCTCCGTACCGCTCGGGGTTCGAGGGCATGTGCCAGGTCGCCCTCGCCTTGGCGAAGGGCTTTGTGCTGAGCCAACAGGCAGTCACGGCGGCCTTGGGATGCCGAGCGACTTTCGTACACGTCGATGCAGGTATGCGCTACGCCAGCGCGGATCGAGATTCCGAACACCAGCAGACTATTGCCAGGCTGAATGAGCAACGTTTTCTCGTGGAGGACCTCGTGACCGGGCGCGTTGACTCAGCCCATTGTCTGGCTGAGAGCCTCATGAGGCACGGCGTCTCGGAGACGGATCTTGACTGGTTCTCCACTTATCGGGCCATGCCGGATGTCATGGGCGTGAACTACTATCCGCGCCAGTCAACCGAGCTATTCGAGAACGGCGTCTATCACACGGGCGGCTTCGCGGATCCGCGCCCCTCACGTGATGACGGGACAGAAGGCCTCGTTGACGTCCTGACGACCTGGTCTCGGCGCTACGGTGTTCCAGTCATGCTCACGGAGACCTGTGTGACGGCGAGCGTGGCCGAGCGAGTGGCATGGATGCGCGAGTCTGTCAGCGCCATTGAGAGCCTCCGGGACGATGGCCTCAACGTCGTCGGCTACACATGGTGGCCCTTGTTCGACATGTACGAGTGGACCTATCGCCACACGACCGAGCCTCGCGGCTCCCACCTTCTCACGATGGGACTTCAGGACCTCGTCGAGACTTCGAAAGGACTCACGCGCAGGGACAACGACGCCTTGCTGGAGTTCCAACGGCTCGCGGGTGCTTGTACCCGGGTCTGAGGTTGCGCGGGCCGGCTGAAGGGCTACGACTAGCCCATCCCGGCTTGTACTTCCCATCGCGACACCCCATCCATCGCTGAGCTCAAAGGAGAGACATGACGAACCTCAGCCGGCGTCACTTCGTAGGCGCTGCTTTGATGACGGGAGTTGCTGCGCATCTGATCGGTGAGATACCGGAGGCCGCAGCCGCAACCCTCACGGACCTCAGCCCCCAGCTTATCTACTCGCCGGACGCAGGAACCTCATTTAACCCAGAAGGAGGGCGCGCGGCGGGAACGACCTACGCGAAGACGATCATCCTGAAGAACTCGGGTTCTTCCAACGGAACCGCTCTGGTCACCTACGACCAGCTCGTCCTGGAGAACGGGGTCCAGGTCTACCCGATCTACCGTCGCCTAGCAGGCTCCGACCAGTGGACCAGGATTGCGACTATCACGCCCAGCCAACAGTTCCCGTCCCTGACTCGCACCGCGCAGCCGTTCCTCTACGAGGTGCCACCGGGAACCGCTGGGATCACAGCTGGAACGCTGCTCTTCGCTGGCATGATCATGCCCGAGGACCGTTCAAGTTCCACTCTGGTCCTCTACTCTTCCGTGGACCACGGCATGAGCTGGACCTACCTCAGCACCATCGATGCCGGAGGACCCGCCACCTACGACCCCTCACCCAGCTCGACCACCACCACCGTCTGGGAACCTTCGCTCGCTGTTGACGCCCAGGGTGGACTGGTCGCGTACTACTCGGATGAGCGCCAGAAGAAGGATGGGGTCCTCCAGGCTGTGGTGTATCGCCGGTCGCTGGACGGGGGAAAGACATGGGGCGAGCTGGTCAACGTCTCCGCCCCCAATAATCGTAGCGATCGCCCGGGCATGATCACTGTGACCAGGATGGCGAACGGCAAGTACATCGCCGTCTATGAGGTGGTCAATCGCCCGTCCCGTACCCAGAACAATGCGGTCATCTACTACCAAATCTCCGAGGACGGGCTGACCTGGCAGGAGCGGAGTATCGGCACCAAGATTGAACTCGCTGACGGGCGCGGCATCGGCTCCTCACCGTTCGTCCGTTGGGTTCCCGAGGGCGGTCCAGAGGGAATGGTGGTCGTTGCCTCGAAATGGGCGTTGGACGCGGAGGGGAACATCGACGGCGGCCAGAACTACTATGTCAACCGGGCCAGCGGACAAGGAACCTGGGAACGCCTTCCGTACGGTGCCACGTACGACGCGTCTGATACCGCGGGAGGAACGTTCTCTGGGTTCGCGCAGGCGCTTGACTACGACCCCTCCACCAGGACACTGTGGCAGGCGACGAATGTCGAAAACCTGACAACAGGCTACAACGACATCGTCATGGCGCCGACACCGCTCAACGCCGTCGTATACGAGGCAGACCTCGCTGCATGCAGCAATACGCGCCTGGTTACGCACGGAGACGCGAGTAACGGTTCCAAGATCGGCGATATCAACGAGAGCACCTCGACCGTCACCTTTGCGGTGACCGCGCCCCAGGATGGGACCTATTCTCTGGATGTCCGTTATGACAATGGTACTGGGGCGCCTTCCTCGCATCAGCTCTCGGTCAACGGCACACGCATCGGGACGATCCGGTATGCCGCTACCCATGACTGGGGACGATTCGGGTGGGCGAGCACAACGGTGACGCTTCGCTCAGGACTCAATACCATCGTGTTCAGCAAGGGAACCTCCTACGCGGAGATCGACCTCATCCGCGTGCGGGCCAGCGAGGTAGATATGCCGCTGAACCTTCGCCTCCTCAACCGAGGCAGCGGCAAGTATCTTGAGATTCCTTCCGAACAGACCGCGAACGGGGTGGGCGCAGTCCAATGGGAACGGACCAGTAGCCAAACTCAAGTCTGGAACTTGGCAGCCGAGGCCGGCGGCGTCTTCACCCTCCGTAACGTCAACTCCGGTCTCCTACTGGAGATCCCTGCGGCACAGACCGCGTCCGGGGTCCAAGCCGTTCAGTGGGCGGACACCGGCCACGCGACTCAGCGATGGGCCATGACGAGCGACGACGATTGGTTCCGGGTTGTCAACTCACACTCGGGCCTCACGTTGGAAGTTGCTTCGGGGAGTACCGAGAACGGTGCGGCCGTCCAGCAGTGGCAGGCAAATACCTATCCCTGCCAGCAATGGCGTCTCAGCGTCGAAGGTGCGCAATAGCACTTCTCAGGCTGAGCACACACAAACACAGCAATCGGATAACACCACATCTCAAGGGAGAGAACAGACATGGTAACGATCGACAGACGCCGTTTTCTCGGCCTCGCCGCCTCAACAGCCGTGATGACAACGCTCGCGGCTTGCGGAGGTGGTGGCAGCCAGTCGTCCAGTACCGGCGAGGGCGGCACCACCACCCTCAAGCTCTGGCACGGCTACACCGAGGCCGACGGTAAGGTTCTCGACTCCATCGTCGAGGCCTTCAACGCCAGCCAGGACACCTATAAGGTCGAAGCCGAGGTGACGGCATGGAGTTCCATCAGCGAGAAGCTCCTCACCAGCCTCAGCGCAGGTGACGGCCCGGACATCGTCTGTCAGGGCGTCGACACCGGGCCTGGTTATGCCAAGCAGGGCGCTTTTATCCCCCTCCAGGACTTCTACGATGACCCCGAGACCTACACCTCCTCGTCGGTCTACTACAGCAATGTCGTGGAGCAGGTCACCTGGGACGGAGCTACATACGCGGTTCCCATGGGCGTCTCCGCCTTCGCGGTTTGGTACAACACCGCCATGTGGGAGGCGGCCGGCCTTACGGAGGCCGACTACCCCACCACGGTGGACGAACTCATCGAGGTGGCGAAGAAACTCACTATCGCCTCGGACGACGGCGGCGCCCCCAAGCAATACGGGCTTGCCTTGCCCGACTCCGATGCCGGGGTCCTCTCCACCCTCCTGCATTCGGGCGGCGGGGACTTCATTAGCGACGGCGAGGTGCTCATCGATTCCCCCGAGAACATCGCGACCCTCACGACCTGGCAGAAGGCCTTTACCGAGGACCACATCAGCCCGGTCGGCATGGACGTCAACGCTGCAGCGCAGCTCTTCCAGGGCGGTAAGGCTGCCATGATCCTCAACGGGCCGTGGCAGATCACCGCAGCGGCAACTAGCGGGGTCGAGGTAGGGCTCTTCCCCTGGCCCGGGGACTGGGTCGAGTCCGTGGCTATGTACTGGTACGCAACCTCCATGGTCAACACCGAAGAAAAGACCAAAGCCGCCTACGCCTTCATGGATTTCTGGAACTCTCACGAGCAGCAGGTGGCCTGGACTGCGTCTTACTACCCGCCCAATCGCTCCGACATCACGGCGGACGAGTTCTCCGACCCACTCGTCGCGACGCTGTCCACTTTCTCGGACCAGGCGCATTACTACATGACAGGGGTGGATACGTCCGTCACCGACATCACCAATGAGACGAGCTCCATGATGAGCAAGATCGCCGCTGGTGGTGACGTGGCAGCTCTGGTGGCCGAGTGTCAGACCAAGGTCGAGGGGTACATGGCCTCCTGAAGCCAGGGGTGGTGGGCGTGCCGAATCCGACACGCCCACCACCCGGCCCGGGCTGACACAGCGGACAACCAAGGGGGAGCACAAAGGACATGACAGGACTGATGGATACGGGTCGGAGAAAACGACCTCTCGAGCCACGCACAAGCGCCGTGCCGCGCCAACGAGTAATTGACTCGCGGGAAAGACAAGCACGGGCTCGTCGTCGCCAACGAAGGCTCGATGCGCACGGTCTCGCCTTCAGCGGTCCTGGCCTGCTGATCTTGAGCGTGTTCGTCCTGGTGCCGACGTTCTATGCGCTCTGGCTATCGTTCACCGATGCTTCCGGCTTCAACACCCCGCAACTGATCGGCCTGGACAACTACATCACAGCTTTCACCGATCCCGACTCTCTCGGGGCTATCGGGCACACGATCCTCTACGCTGCGCTCTACCTGCCCAGCGTCATCATCGCAGCGCTCGCAGTCGCGATCCTTCTTAACCGTTCAGACCTTGTCGCGCGAGGCGCGATGCGAACAATCATCTTTGTGCCCTTTATTATTTCGATGGCGGTGGCGGCGCTAGCATGGGGGTTCATCCTGGATCCGGAACTGGGAATCCTCCCGTATTGGTTGAGTAAAATCGGGCTCCACATTCCGGACCTGCTTAACTCCACCACCTGGGCCATGCCCACGGTCGTATTCGTCGCTGTGTGGAAGAACTTCGGGTACTTCATGGTGATCTTCCTCGCCGGCCTGCAGAACGTCCCGCGCGAGCTGTACGAGGCAGCTTCTATCGACGGTGCAGGCACTTGGAAAAAATTCACATCGGTGACCCTGCCGGGGTTGCGCCCCACAATGACGTATGTCGTCGTCCTCGCTGCCAATGGGGCCTTCCAGGCATTCGACCAGATCTACATCATGACTAAAGGCGGGCCATTGCGTTCGACGGAGACGGTGGTATATCGCGTTTACACGGAGGGCTTCATGAACTTCCGGCTCGGCGAGGCCTCGGCGCTCTCCTTTGTGCTCATGGCCCTGACCCTGCTCGTCGGGATCGGCCAGCTCATCATCAGCCGCCGCCAGGAGAAGGACCTCGCATGACCATCTCGCTACAAGCACGATCCAGCAAGACCACAAGTAGACGGGGCTCTCGCGTTCTGGCTAACTTAGCGGTCCTTGCCGTCGCTATCTTGGCGGCCTTCCCTCTGCTGGTCGTCCTCATCACGGCCTTCAGCCCACAGTCCGATGTGCTGTCTTGGCCGCCATCCTTGCTGCCCTCATCTTGGACTGCTGAGAATTTTGCAGGGGTCTTCGAGCGTCTGCCGGTGTGGGCCGAGCTGCGCAACACCGTGGTTCTGTCCGTCTCGGTTACCATACTTTCCCTGATCTTGGACTCGCTCGTGGCCTATGCGCTGGCGTTCGTCCCCTTCCGTGGACGTTCCGTGCTCTTCATCATCCTCATCTCAACGATGATGATTCCCTTCCAATCGTTGCTCGTCCCCCTATACAAAATGCTCTCCTCGGTAGGACTCGTGGGGACAATGATCGGTATGGTGTTGCCTCGCGCGGCCGACGTGACGGGTATCTTCCTCCTCCGGCAGTTCTTCATCCAGATTCCCCAGGATCTCCACAACGCAGCCCGGATCGACGGCGCCTCGGAGTTCCGCATCTACCGCAGCATCGTGTTGCCCAACGCCTCAGCGGGGCTCCTCACCCTGGGGATGTTCAACTTCATTGGGAACTGGAACGACATGCTCTGGCCCATGGTCATGACGAACTCGGCCGAGGACCGTACCCTCACAGCAGGGCTGGCCTTGCTCAACGGTTCCTCTCTGGGCGTGATCCCCTACGGTGTCACTATGGCCGGGTCGCTAATCTCCGTCATCCCACTCGTGGTCGTATTCGCCGTCGTTCAGCGTCGCTTCATTGAAGGGGTGGCCACTTCCGGGATCAAGGGCTGAGTACCAGATGCCCGGCAGATCATCGCCGGGTCTTGCTCCAACGGATAGGTCTGTCTCGCGAGACCTAGCGAACCAGGTCGCGCGGCAGGACATGAGGCTGCTCAGAGGTGCGCCGTGCCGCCTCCACCATCATGACAAGGAGGTCACCCCAATGAATCGCAATTCCTATGTGCGTGGAATGCCGCCCAGCCGGCGCAGTTTCCTCGCCGGAACGCTCCTGGGCGGTGCCGCACTCGCCGGAACCGGCCTGCTCGGGGGCTGTGCGTCGTCGGCGTCGGCCGACGACCGGACCAGAGTTCAGCTCTGGCATCTGTTCACCGGCGGAGACGGTGGCGTGTTCCAGGCGATGATGGACACCGTCGACCAACAGAACCCACAGCTTGAGATCGACCCCGTGGTGCTCACCTGGGGCGGTCCCTACTACACCAAGCTCGCCATGTCCTCGGTGGGCGGCCGCTCCCCGGATCTGGCCGTCATGCACGCCACTCGCGTGTTCGGCTACGCCCCCGGCGGGCTACTCGACACCTGGGACCTGAACCGCCTGGCCGACCACGGCATCACCCCGGACATGTTCCCCGATCTGCTGTGGGACAAGTGCTTCGTGAACGGCGAGCTCTACGCCATCCCCCTGGACTTCCACGCCTTCATCCTCTTCTACAACACCGAGCTGTGCGACCAGGCCGGGCTGCTCGCCGCCGACGGTACGCTCACGGGCCTGGATTCGCTCGAAGGCTTCCTCGACGCCGGTCGTCGCCTGGCAGAGGTGACCGGCGGGCAGGGGATGTCCTTCGGCTACACCGGCGACGGCGCCCAGGTCTCCCGCATGTTCTGGGGCCTGTACGCGCAAACTGGAGCCACCTGCACCCTTACCCCGGGGCAGGAAGCGAGCCTCGACCGCGACGCGGCCATCGAGGTCACCTCCTTCATCAAGGACATGCTCGACGGCACCGTCGCCGAGCCGGACATGGACTATGGCGGCGCGATCGCCTCCTTCTCCACCGGTCGCACCGGCATCACCTTCATGGGCAACTGGGAATACCAGAGCTTCCTCAGCGCGGGCGTCCCCCTGGACGCCATGCCGATGCCGAATGTTTTCGGTACCCCCGCCACTTTCGGGGACTCCCACGTGTTTGTGCTACCGCACCAGACCAGCGTGGACGAGGAGCGCCGCGATGCCGCCTATGAGGTGGTCGCCGGCATGCTCACCAACTCGCTCGACTGGGCGGCCGGCGGACACACCCCCGCCAATGTGGCGGTCACCGAGTCGCCGGAATACCAAGAGCTAGTGCCCCAGTCCCACTACGCCGAGGCGATCGACCAGGCCGTTTTCGAACCAGCCGCGTGGTTCACCGGCTCCGGCTCGGACTTCCAAGCGCGCGTTGCCGAGGTCATGCAGTCCTGCTGGCTGTCGGGCTCCCTCACTCCGGAGCAGGCCGTCGACGGTCTCATTGACCGCCTCAACACCATGCTCGCTCAGAACCCGCCTGCCTGAACGGAAAGGAGATCCATCATGTCTGTCAGCACGACATCCAGCGCAGCGCATGGCGCTCCGGCCGACACGGGGTCCGGGGCACCGGCCGGGCGCTCCGCCCGCGGCTCCGAGGACTCCTCTCGTACGGTGAGGCGACTCGGCTCGGGCCTGCCTTTTGCCGTCCCCTTCCTCATCGTGGCGGTCCTCTTCCTCATCGCTCCCATCGTCTATGGGCTGTGGCTGTCCTTGACCGAGCAGTCCCTCATGGGCAACGGTGGCTGGGTGGGTTTGGCGAACTATGCCGAGGCCCTGCGCGACCCGACCATGTGGTCGACCCTGTGGCACACCATCCTGTTCACCCTCATGAGCACAATCCCCCTCGTGCTCATCGCCCTGATCATGGCACTGCTTGTGTACATCGGCATCCCTGGCCAGTGGTTCTGGCGACTGTCCTTCTTCGCTCCTTATCTGCTGCCGGTCGCCGTCGTTGTACAAATCTGGACCTGGCTGTTCAACTCCGACGTCGGGTTCATCAACTATTGGCTTCAGCAGCTCGGCCTGGATAAGGTCGGCTGGCTGACCGACGTCGATGTGGCCATGTGGTCCATGGTCATCCTTACCGTCTGGTGGACGGTGGGCTTCAACTTCCTGCTGTACCTGTCCAGCCTCCAGGCCATCCCCGACCTGCTGTACGAGGCGGCCGAGGTCGACGGCGCCGGATTCTGGCGCAAGCTCTGGTCAATCACCCTGCCGCAGCTGCGCGGCACCACGGTGCTCGTCGCCACGCTGCAGGTGATCGCCTCGCTGAAGATCTTCGACCAGATGTTCATCGCCTTCTCCGGCGGCTCCGGCCCGGAAGGGTCCACCCGTCCCATCCTCCAATACATCTATGACACGGGCTTCACGAACTACCGCATGGGCTACGCCTCGGCGATGTCGTACATCTTCTTCATCGTCATCATCGTCATCACGGTGGCCTTCCGGTTCCTGACCCGCTCCCGGAAGGAGACAAGCAATGAGCGCTGAATCCGTCGTCACGTTCCACCAAGCCCGCAGCCGCACCCGCGCCGAGCGCAAGGCGGAAATCCGGCGCACCCGGGGGTTGCTGCTTGGCCAGAGCAAGGTGGCCCGCGTGGTTGCCTTCTTGATCCTCGCCCTGTTCGCATTCTCTTGGCTGTTGCCGCTGGCGTGGGCGCTGGACACCTCCTTCAAGACGGAGGTGCAGGCACAGTCTCTGCCGCTGCAATGGTTCCCCGACGGCGGTTTCACCCTCGAGAACTACCGCACCGTATTCGCGCGCGGTGAGGTGTTCACCTGGATGGGCAACACCTTCTTCATCGCTGCCGCCGTCACCGTCATCACCGTCATCATCAGCGCCCTGGCCGGCTATGCCTTCTCACGCACCGTATTCCGGGGTCGCAAGGCGCTACTCGCGCTCACGATCGCGCTCATTATGGTGCCCGGGCAGATCCTCATCGTGCCGCTGTTCAAGGAAATGGTGCTGTTCAACGCCGTTGACACCTTTGCCGGCGTCATCCTGCCGCAAACCATTGCTCCCATGATGGTCTACATCTTCAAACAGTACTTCGACCAAGTGCCCCAGGAAATCGAGGACGCCGCCCGCGTGGACGGCGCCAGCAACTGGCGGCTGTTCTGGAACGTCATCCTGCCGATCTCGCGTCCGATTGTGGCCGCCGTGGCGATCTTCGTGTTCATCGGTGCTTGGAACAACTTCATGTGGCCGTTCATCGTCACCAACAACCCCGACCTCATGACGCTCCCGGTGGGACTGTCAACGGTGAAGAACGCCTACGGCACCATCTACGCCCAGACCATGGCCTCGGCCATGATCGCGGCGCTACCGCTGACCATCCTGTTCATGCTCTTCCAGCGCCAGATCATCAAGGCGGTAGCCACCACCGGCCTGGGCGGTCAGTAATGCCGTCGGCTGCTGCGCGGGCCTCAGCTAACCTACGGCTACCGGAGAACCGTCCGGGGCCACAACCCCCAAGAGTCTGGACAGGAATCATGCACGACACTTCGCTCAACGGAGAGCTCATCGATTTGCGCGCCGGCGACTACGAGGCCCGCATCGCCACCTCGGGCGCCACCCTCGTTCACCTGCGCCGCCTCGGGCACGATCTGGTCATCCCCTTCGACGCCGACGCCGCCCTGCCCGGTGCCTGGCAGGGCAAGACCCTGGTGCCCTGGCCCAACCGCATCGCCGATGCCCGCTACACCTACCGGGGCGTGGACTACCTCGTGCCCTGCAACGAGCCGGAGACGGGGGCGGCCCTACATGGTCTGATCGGCTGGACAAACTTCGCCGTTGCGCCCGCGCCCAACGCCGCGACGGAGCAGCCCAGCGCGGTCACCCTCACCCTGGACCTGCCCGCCTCCTACGCCTACCCCTGGAGCCTGCACATCTCGGTCTGCTTCACCCTGGACGCCGCCACCGGATTGACCGTGACGACGACCTCCACGTGCACCGGCGCGGCCCTCTCGCCCGCCGCCGGCGTCGTCGGCGCCCCGGAGGAGAACGGCGTGCCCGCGCCGGCCCCGTACGGGGTCTCCTGCCACCCTTACCTGACCCGCTCGGTGCCGTTGGACGAGTGCACCCTGCAGGTCCCGGCCGGCCGTGTCCTCGACGTCGACGCCCACATGGCGCCGGCGGGGGAGCGTGAGGTAGCCGGCACCGACTGGGATTGGCGCACCGGACGCCTGGTTGGCATCACCGCCACCGACAATGCCTACACCGGCCTGCCCTCGGGCACTTGGCAGGTGCGCCTGACCGGAGGCGAGGGCGGGCACAGCGTCGTCATGGAGGCCGCTGCCCCCTGGGTCCAGGTCTACTCCGGTGAGCACCTGGCGCGCCGCGGCGTCGCCGTCGAGCCCATGACCTGCCCACCCAACGCTTTCAACACCGGCCAGGACCTGCTCACGCTCGCGGCCGGCCAATCCCACTCCTTCACCTGGAGTTTGTGGGAGGAAGACTGAGCCGCCCGGAGGCACGGCCGCTATGACTGAACAGACCGAGCAGCATGAGCGCGCACCGCAACGGCGTCGCCCGGGAATGATGGACGTCGCCCGTCTGGCGGGGGTGTCCCACCAGACCGTCTCTCGCGTTCTTAACCGCCCCGAGTCGGTCCGGCCCGCTACCTTGGCCAGGGTTCAGGCGGCCATTGACCAGCTCGGCTACCGTCGCAACATGGCTGCGCGGGCGCTGGTCACCGACTCCACCCGCATGATCGGCGTGGTGACCACCGGCTCCCATTTCCAGGGGCCGGCGTCGACGACGGCGGCGATCGAGGTGGCCGCACGGGAGGCGGGCTACGCCACGCTCGTCACCGCGCTTGAGGGACGCGAGGAAGATCAAGCGGAAGCGGAAGTGCGCGACGTCTTCGACTTCCTCATCGATCGCGGTGTGGATGGCATCATCGCTGTCGCCCCTCAGACGTGGATTGCCACGTCCGTTGAACGGGCCGCGCGTGCGGTCCCCCTGGTCGTCGTCGCCGACGGCCTGCCGCCTGCCGAGCGCATTCATGTGGTCTCCGTCGATCAGGAGCTCGGTGCGCGCATGGCGGTGGGGCATCTGCTAGGACTGGGGCGGGAACACGTCGTCCATCTGGCCGGTCCCCCGGACTGGTACGACGCCCTGGCGCGCGCCCGGGGCTGGCGCTCCTCGCTGGAGGATGCCGGTCGTGAGGTCCCGGCCATGATCGCGGGGGACTGGACTGCGGAATGCGGTTATCAAGTCGGCACGGAGATGGTGGCGCGCGGCTGCCCCGACGCAGTCTTCTGCGCGAACGATCTCATGGCGCTCGGGCTGCTGGCGGCGTTGCGCGATCAGGGCGTGCACGTCCCCGACGACGTTGCCGTGGTGGGCTTCGACGATACCCCCGGCACCGCGTTCTTCTCTCCGCCGCTCACGACCGTGCGTCAGCCCTTTGACGAACTCGGGGTGCTGTGCATGGAGGTGCTGCTGCGCGCCATCGACGGCGAGCCGGGCGCTACCCACTCCATCTCTCCCACGCTTCAGGTGCGCCGCTCCAGCAGCTGAGGCCGTGCCCGCGCCCCGCCGTCGGTCAGATGGCCCGCGGACAAGCTCCGGCGGCGCCCGCCACGGCGCAGCCGCATGGCAGGATGGAGCATAGATCCTTGGCAGGATGGCTGATATTCTCTTGGCAGAACGGTTGATAAGACGCTGGCAGGACGGCTGATAGTGGAGGTGTCGGTCGCGGCCCGAAGGGAGAACATCATGCTGAAACCCGGTTCTGGCAACGCCGACGGCTACCTGCCCCGTTATCTTGATGAGGAGATCGAAGGTCTTCTCGCGGGGTTGCCGGCGCTGTCCATCGATGGCCCGAAGGGGGTGGGGAAAACCGAAACGGCCTCGCGTCACGTCAACGCCGTCCTGCCGCTGGACTTTCCCGAGACCAGACAGCTCATCGAGCTTGATACCCGGTCACAACTGCAACGAGCGGATCGTGTATGTGTGGACGAGTGGCAGAAATACCCTCCGGTGTGGGATGCGGTGCGCCGTCTGGTGGATGAGGGCAGCGCTACTCGCTTCATCCTGACCGGCAGTGCCACACCTGCCGCGGGTGCAAATACCCATTCTGGGGCTGGACGCATCATTTCCCTGCGCATGCGCCCCCTGGCGCTCGCCGAGCGGCGGGCAACGACGCCCACGATCGCGCTGGCCGATGTGTTCTCCGGCAATGCAACGATCGCTGGCGAAACGCCCTTCGCCGCCGCAGATTATGCCCGCGAGATCTGCGCCAGCGGGCTGCCCGGAATCAATCCCCTTGCGCCCAGATTCCGTCGTGCGGCTCTGCAGGGGTATATCGAGCGGTTGATCGATCGAGATGTACCCGAGCTGGGAACCAATGTCCGTCATCCCGCGGCCATGCGCGCCTGGCTCAGGGCCTATGCCGCTGCATCCTCCACCACCGCTGCATACTCGACGCTCCTGAACGCTGCGACACCAGGGGAATCCGATAAGCCTGCGCGCAGCACCATGCGGGTTTACAGGGAACTTCTGGCGCGATTGTGGATCCTTGAACCCATTCCGGCGTGGGCGCCCGCACTCACGCCCCTGTCGCGGCTGACCAAGGGGGACAAGCACCAGCTGTGCGATCCCGGCCTTGCTGCCCATCTGCTGGGGATCACGGAGGAGAAGCTGCTGAGTGGAACGTCCGGCGCCGGAGAGATCTTCGGGCGGCTGTTCGAGTCGCTGGCCACGCTATCGCTGCGTGCCGCAGCCACCGGCTGTGAAGCGCAGGTGTTCCACCTGCGTACCCGCGATGGCGTACGTGAGGTCGATCTTGTGGTGGAACGCTACGACGGCGCAGTGGTCGCCTGCGAGGTCAAGCTGGCCCGAGTCATTGACGATCGCGACGTGCGGCACCTCAACTGGCTCGGCGAGCAGATCGGAGAGCGGCTTGTGGACAAGCTGGTTCTGACTGCGGGGCAGACCGCCTACCGCAGACCCGACGGCGTGGCGGTGGTGCCGCTGGCCCTACTCGGCTGAACTGACAGTGCCGAGTGGCGGTGGTGCCGGGCGCCGATGCATTCCGGATGGGGGAGTGCCCCGCTGGTTGATGTTGCGGCTGGAGTGAAGGCTCACCTGTCCGATGCTGCCGACTCGTGTGGGGACATGTCCCTGGAATTGTGCGGAATACGTTGTCAAGGGTGTAGCTGGAACATGACGGCTTGACAATATTCAGGTGAACGTTCACACTAATATGGTCGTTCGTTACCGCTACGCGTCAGCGATGGGGGTGGCAGGACGGCGCAGGATCTCGAGGAGGAGATACGACATGCCTGAATCCCATACCCTGCAGATGTCTCGCCGGCAGATCTTCACCGGCGGGGCACTGGCCGCCTCCGCACTGGCATTGGCGGCATGCGGCGGCCCGGGCGCCACCGGTGGCTCCGGCAGCGATACCGCGGGAAAGGACCCGTCCGAGCTCACCATTGGCATCGCCATGCCCACGAAGTCGTCAGAGCGGTGGATCAAGGACGGCCAGAACATCCGCACACAGTTGGAGGAGCTCGGCTACAACGTCAACCTTCAATTCGCCGAGGATGACATCCCGACCCAGACCAACCAGATCGACAACATGATCACCCAGGGCGTCAACCTGCTCATTATCGCGCCGATCGATGGCACCGCCCTATCCGGTCAGCTGGACTCCGCCGGTGAGGCGGGTATCCCGGTGATCTCCTACGATCGCCTTATCCGCGACAATGAGAACGTCAGCTATTACACGAGCTTTGACAACTACGACGTCGGCACGCAGATGGGTACGTCGTTACTCATCGGTATGGGTGTTCTCGACGCTGACGGCAACGATGCGGGCAAGTCTCCGGCCACGCCCTACAACATCGAAGTATTCGGTGGCTCCCCGGATGACAACAATGCCCCGTTCTTCTTCAACGGCGCGATGGATGTGATCCAGCCCTATATTGACAGCGGTGTCCTCGCCATCAAGTCCGGGCAGACGGACTTCAACACCGTGGCTACTATGCGCTGGGACGCGGCCACAGCCCAGTCCCGCATGGACAACCTCATCACCTCGACCTACTCCGACGGCAGCCGAGTGGACGGCGTCCTGTCACCCCTGGACTCCATGTCGATCGGCATCCTCGGGGCGCTCAAGGGGGCCGGTTATGGCACCAGTGCCCAGCCCTATCCGACCGTCACCGGACAGGACGCGGAGATCGCCGGTATCAAGTCGATCCTCGCCGGTGAGCAGTACTCCACCATTTTCAAGGACACCCGTGCACTTGCAGACGCTGCAGGGCAGATGGCGGTCGCCATCCTCACCGGCGGGGAACCGGAGGTCAACGACACCGAGACTTACGACAACGGCGTCAAGGTTGTCCCCTCCTACCTGCTCAAGTCGGAAATCATCACCAAGGACAACGTCCAGACTTCACTGATCGATACCGGCTATGTCACCGAGGATGAAGTCAAATGACCCCCGCCACCCATGACACCATCCTGGAGATGCGGGGCATCACTAAGCGGTTCCCCGGAGTGGTCGCCCTGGACGACGTCAACTTCGCCGTCGAACGAGGCGAGATCCACGCCATCTGCGGCGAGAACGGCGCCGGCAAGTCGACCCTCATGAAAGTCCTGTCCGGCGTGCACCCGCACGGCACCTATGAGGGGCAGATCCTCCTGGATGGGGAAGAAGTCACCTTTTCGGACATCAAGGCTTCGGAGGCGGCGGGTATCGCGATCATTCACCAGGAATTGACGCTCAGCCCGTTCCTCTCGATTGCCGAGAACATCTTTCTGGGCAACGAGCGCTCCACGCATGGCGTGATCGACTGGCACAAGACGAATACGGCCGCCCGGGAGATCATGGCCAGGGTCGGCCTCACGGACAAGCCGTCAACGCGTGTCCAGGATATCGGCGTCGGCAAGCAGCAGCTCGTTGAGATCGCCAAGGCCCTGTCGAAGGACGTGCGCCTGCTCATCCTCGACGAGCCCACCGCCGCCCTCAACGACGACGACTCCGCCCATCTGCTCGCCCTCATGCGCCAGCTGCAGGAGCGCGGGATCACCTGCATCATCATCTCCCACAAGCTGGGTGAGATCCGGGAGATTGCGGACTCCACCACCGTCATCCGCGACGGGCGCACCATCGCCACCTTGGACATGCACCGTGAGGACGGTGTGAGCGAGTCGGAAATCATCCGCCTCATGGTCGGACGTGCTCTGGACCAACGGTTCCCCGATCACATCTCGACTGTGGGCGGCGAAGCCTTGAGGCTCGAAGGCTGGACTGTCCATCACCCGGCGGATCCGGAGCGGATCGTCGTCGATGATGCCAATCTGGTCCTCAACCACGGCGAGATCGTGGGACTGGCCGGCCTCATGGGTGCGGGACGCACCGAACTGGCCATGAGTCTGTTCGGCCGCTCTTGGGGCAGCGATATCAGCGGGAAGGTCTTTAAGGACGGCCGGCAGATCGAGATCGGTGATGTCACCTCGGCAATTGCTCATGGCATTGCCTACGTGTCGGAGGATCGCAAGCGCTACGGCCTCAACCTCATCGACTCGATCAAGCGCAACGTTTCCTCCGCGTCCCCGAGGCGCTTCTCCAGACGTGGCGTCCTCGATCTTCATGAGGAGCGCGCGATTGTCAGCGATCTGTGCGGTCAGATGGCGGTCAAGGCACCCACCATTGAGTCCGTTGTCGGCGGCCTGTCGGGTGGAAACCAGCAGAAGGTGGTGCTCGCCAAGTGGGTGGCCGCGGAGCCGGATGTGCTCATCCTTGACGAGCCCACCCGCGGGATTGACGTTGGTGCCAAATACGAGATCTACCAGATCATCAATGAGCTGGCCGACGCCGGCAAGGCCGTGCTCGTCATCTCTTCAGAACTCCCGGAGCTCCTTGGTATCTGCGATCGCATCTACACCCTCTCGGCGGGTCGGATCACTGCGGATCTGCCGCGCCGCGACGCCGACCAGGAGATCCTCATGCGCCATATGACCCAGATTAAGGAAAACTGATGTCCACTACATTGTCCAGTTTCAAAGAGACCCTGCAGGCCAACCTCCGGCAAGGCGGCCTTGCTGTCGCGCTCATCATCATTGTCGTCTTCTTCGCCATCGCCACCAACGGGCAGATCCTGTCCGCTCAGAACGTCTCCAACATCATCGTCCAGAACGCCTACGTGCTGGTTTTGGCAATCGGCATGCTGTTCGCCATCCTTATGGCGGACATCGATCTGTCCGTCGGCTCGGTGGTCGCATTGACGGGCGCCGTCGCCGGCGTTGTCTCGGTTAATCACGGTATGCCGTGGTGGGTGGGCGTGCTGGCGGCACTCGTCACCGGCCTGCTGGTAGGAATCTGGCAAGGATTCTGGATTGCCTTCGTCGGCATCCCCGCCTTCATCGTCACTCTGGCCGGCATGCTCATCTTCCGCGGCCTCACGATGATCGTGCTGCACAACCTGTCGATCTCCCCCTTCCCCTCCGGCTTCCGGGAGATCTCCTCCGGCTACCTCAACGGCCTGTTGGGAGGCTATGGCTACGACGTGTTCACGTTCCTGCTCATCGGTGTGGCGCTGGTCGCCTACGTCGTAGCGGAGGTACGCAATCGGCGTCGCTCCATCGCCAACCAGGTGCCGGTTCCCGCGGCAGGCGGGTGGCTCGCACGCATCGTCGTCGTATGCGCTCTCGGCATGGCCTTCGCCTGGAAGATCGGTACCTACAAGGGCACGCCCTACGTGCTCATCATTCTTGCCGTGCTCATCCTGGCCTATTCCTTCGTTGCCAACCGCACCGTCATTGGCCGCCAGATCTACGCCATCGGCGGCAATAAGGAGGCTGCCGCGCTTTCCGGTGTCAAGGTCCAGTGGGTCCGATTCTGGGTGTTCGTCAACAACGGTGTGCTGTGCGCGCTGGCCGGCATCATTTTCACCTCCCGGCTCAACATGGCGGGTCCCAAAGCCGGGCAGGGCTTCGAGCTCGATGCGATTGCCGCGTGCTTCATCGGCGGCGCCGCGGTCACCGGCGGTATAGGTACGGTGGTTGGTGCCATCGTTGGTGGTCTGGTCATGGCCGTCATGAACAACGGCATGTCCCTGCTCGGGGTCGGCATCGACTACCAGCAGGCCATCAAGGGACTGGTGGTGCTGGCCGCCGTCGCCTTCGACCTGCTCAACAAGAAGCGCGCCGTGTCCGCGTAGTCGGCAGGCCGCACGTAGCGTCCGGTTCAGCGTCACTGCACCGCCGCTGAACCGGACGCGTCTTTGTCAGCGCGGCGCTGTTGCGGAATCACGGATGACCAGGCGAGTGCTCAGGCGCACCGGCGTCGTCGTCAGTAGGGGGCGTCCACGGTGGTTGTCCACGATCATGCGCACCGCCTCCTGCCCCATGCGGAACAGAGGCTGCCGCACGGTTGTCAGGCGCGGGGCGGCCCAGCCGGCCATGTCGGTGTCGTCAAAACCGACCACACTGAAGTCCTCCGGTATACGCAGCCCGGCCTCGCGTACCGCCTCATAGAAGCCGAGTGCGGTGGTGTCTGAGGCGGCGAAGACGGCCGTCGGCCGTTTGGATTCCGGCAGCGACAGCAGCATCCGGCCCTGACGCAGACCATTGTCGTAAGTGAATGGTCCCGAGGAGACCAGCGTGTCGTCGGTCGGCAGAGAGTGCATCTGTAGCGCAGACAGATACCCCTGGTGCCGTTCTCGGGCGGGCACCGAGTCACGCGGGCCGCCAATGTGCGCGATCCGCTCGTGTCCGAGTCCAATGAGGTACTCGGTAGCCTCCAACCCACCGTTCCAGTTCGTTGCCCCGATGGAGGCGACGCCGCGCTCCTGGTTGCCCGACGGGTCAATGAGCACCACGGGCAGCCCGATACGCTGGGCGGATAGGTGCTGCTCGTGGGTGAGCGGGGAGGTCAGCACAATGAGCCCGATGTAATCGGTGGACTTCAGCAGCGTGAACCACTCCGGCTCAAACGGGACTGGGTAGTCGCGCGGAGCCGGTTTGGGCGTGTAGGAGGTCATAATGGCGACCCCGGTGTTGAGCGCAGCGGTGGCGGCGCCCTTGAGCACCTCAATGGTGTAGGCGGTGGCAAGGTCGTCAGAGACGACGGCGATTGCGGGGTAGGTGCGGCTCAGGGCGTTCTCGGGGCGGACGTAGCCGAGATCCTTACACGCCTCCAGCACCCGTTCCTTTGTCACCGCCGACACATCGGCTCGATTGTTGAGGGCCTTGGAGGCTGCAGACTTAGAAACGCCTGCGGCCGCGGCCACGTCGTCAAGGGTCACTCGCCGTTGAGTATCCACGTGCATCTCCCCTCAGTGTCGTCAAGCCCCACAGCGTATGCGGAGGCTAGCAGGCCACGTCCAGGTCTCGCCGCAATGCGGCCAGCCAGGCAACCTGCTCACGCCACTGATATGACTCCCCGCCTTCGTGCCCGTTGAACGGGTACACGCGGATGTCCGGCTGTGCCGGGGGCTGTGGGGACGCCTGCCCCCACCGGTTGCGCGCGGCGAAGACGGTGGAGGGCGGGCAGGTCATGTCCATAAGCCCGGTGGAGAACAGCGCCGGGCAGGTGGCACGCCGGCCCAGCAGCGCGCAGTCGAAGTAGGCGAGTGTGTGGTGCACCGCCTCCTCATCGTCCCGGTGCACCGCGAGATACTGGGCAACATCGGCATAGGGTGCGTCGTCCGTCAGTCCCAGCGCGCGGGGGAAGGCACACATGAAGGGAACATCCGGCATGGCGGCGATGACCCGGTGATTGAGCGCGGCCGCTGCGATAGCCAGCCCGCCCCCTTGAGACACGCCGGTGACGGTAATACGGGTGGGATCAACCTCGGGCAGGATGGATACCGCCTCGACGGCGTGATGCGCATCCACGAATAGGCGCCGGTAGAGATACTCGTCGGGGTGCTCAAGCCCGTGGGTGGCGAAACCGGCTGCGGCCGGCCCGGTGCCGTGGGGGTCGGGCGTGTGACCGCCTGAGCCCCAGTGCGATCCCTGACCGCGGGTATCCATGACGAGATGTGCGTAGCCCGCTGCCGACCACATCAGGTTGTCTTGCGGCATACCGCGGCCCCCGCCCATGCCGAGGAACTCGACGATGGTGGGCAGGGGGCCGGTTGCGTCCGCGGGGATGCGCAGCCAGGCGCGAATCGGATCGCCCGCGTATCCACCGAAGGTGACGTCGTCTACCCGGTGCGTGACCAGTGGCGTATCCACCGCCACCGCAGTCACACTGTCGGGATCGAAGGGGTTCTCGGTGAGCGTGCGCTCCCAGAAGGCGTCGAGATCCTCGGGCTCGGGGAGCTCGGGCGAGTAGTGCTCGAGCTCCTCCAATGGAAGGTCGAAGTGGGACATGATGACTTCTGTGTCTCCTACGTGAGGGCCGGTACCTGCGGTTGGCAGGGTTACGTGCACCGCCATACTAAAATATGGGCACAAGTTCGCTAAATCTTTCGCTCGTCCTCGCCCTGCCTGTCGGTGGTGGGTACTGCTGTGGTTCCCGTGGTGTGGTCGGCGTCGCCACGTGGAGTCACGCTACTGCCTGAGCGGGTTCGTTGGAGTGTTGGCGCCGGTGAGTTATGGGGTGGCAGCGTTGGGGGTGGCGAGAGGCGCTGTGCGGTGGCCGATGGTGTGTCTGCGCCCGTGCTGCAAGGTGCGCCTTCACTGACTTGACAGGATTGTGTGTGCGGCTATACTAAATCAACGAGATGGGTTCGCGAAACATTTCGGTCAGCCTGGCCGGACGGGCCCACTACTGGAGGTTTCAATGATGAAGCTCGGTGCGCGTCGCCTCCTCGGGGCGGCAGCTAGCATGCTGGCTGCGTCGCTGGTGCTGGCCGGCTGTGGCGGCGGTACTAGCGGTGGCGGCGAGGGTGACAACACGCTCACGTTGTGGCACAACGCCACGACCGGCCCCGGCTCGGAGTACTGGGAGACCATCGCTTCGGACTTCGAGGCCAGCCATGAGGGTGTCACCGTTGAAGTTCAGGCCATCCAGAATGAGGACCTGGATGGCAAGCTGCAGACGTCTCAGAATGCAGGGGAGGGCCCGGATGTCTTCCTTGCGCGCGGCGGTGGCAAGCTGCGCGACATGGTGGAGGCCGGTCTCGTCCTGGACATTTCGGACATGATCGATGATTCGGTTGCGGCAGACGTGCCCGAGGGTGCGTTCTCCGCTTACACGGTGGACGACGGCATCTACGCGATGCCGACCTCACTGCAGCCCGGCGGCATCTACTACTCCCAGGATCTGTTCGACGCCGCCGGCATTACCGAGACGCCGACGACGATGGACGAGCTGTCCGACGCCGTCGCTAAGCTCAAGGACTCCGGCACGTCGGCGATCGCCCTGGGCGCCAAGGACGCCTGGCCGGCCGCCCACTGGTACTACTTCTTCGCGTTGCGCGAGTGCAGCCAGGACGTGCTGGAGAACTCCTTGGCGGAGCTGGACTTCTCCGATCAGTGCTGGGTGGACGCCGGGGAGGACCTCGCGGACTTCGCCAGCACCGAGCCCTTCAACAGCGGTTTCCTGACTACCTCCGCGCAGCAGGGTGCAGGCTCTTCGGCCGGCATGGTGGCCAACCACCAGGCCGCCATGGAGCTCATGGGCACCTGGAACGTTGGGGTCATCGCCTCGCTGACCCCCGATGAGGAGCCGCTGCCGGACCTGCGCTGGTTCCCCTTCCCCGCGGTCGACGGCGGTGAGGGTGATCCGACGGCCATCATGGGCGGCGTCGACGGCTACGCCTGCTCCTCCACCGCCCCGGCGGAGCTGTGCGCCGAGTTCCTCAACTTCTTCATGAGTGAGGAGAACCAGGAGGCTTACGCCGATGCCTTCGAGACGATTCCCGTCAATGAGAAGGCGCAGGACGTCGTGACGCAGGAGGCGCTGATCCCCCAGGTGGAAGCCAACAATGACGCCGCCTACTCCCAGGTGTGGCTGGACACCAGCCTGGGACAGAACATCGGCAACGCACTCAATGTCGCGGTTGTCGACATGCTGGCCGGCAAGGGTGACGCCCAGGGCATCGTCGACGCGATGACCGCGGCCGCCGCCAAGGAATGACCCGGCGAATCACCTCGATAAGCCAGTAACCAGTCCGCCAGATCACGGCGCCCGCGGGAGTTTCGGACTTCCGGGCACCCTGCGGGCGCCGTGACCGCGTACGAAACGAGACCCACATATGACAGCTGTAACCGCGCAGCCAGCCGGTGCGCCCGTCGCCGGACGAACCGAGAAACGCGCCAGACGGAGGCGGAGCCCCAGCTCCCTGTCCTGGCGGGACCGCGTGGAGATCACCGCGCTATCGACCCCCGCCGTCATCCTGTTCCTGACCTTCGTCATCTTCCCCGTGATCATGGCCGCCTACTACGGCTTCTTCAAATGGAAGGGCTTCGGCATCCCCACCAACTTCGTGGGCTTCGACAACTACAAGACGATCCTCACCGATCCCGAGTTCCACAACGTCCTGCGGCACAACGCGATCGTCGTCGTCGGCTCACTGGCCCTCCAGGGGCCCTTCGCCCTCGGTCTGGCGCTGCTGCTGAACAAGAAGATGCGCGGTCAGTCGGTCATTCGCGTCCTCATCTTCATCCCGTACGTCATCTCTGAGGTCATCGCCGGTACGGCCTGGGGCCTCATCCTCCAGACCGACGGCGCGATGAACGCGTTGCTGCGCAAGCTCGGGCTCGGCGCCCTGGCGACGGACTGGATCTCCAATCCCAAAACCGCGCTGACGATCCTGCTGTTCATCCTCACGTGGAAGTACGCCGGCTTCGCGGTCATTATCTTCCTAGCCGGTATGCAGGGCATTCCCGAAGAGCTGACCGAGGCCGCCAAGGTCGACGGCGCCTCCTACTGGCAGATCCAGCGCAAGATCACCATTCCGCTGCTCGGACCGACCATGCGCATGTGGGGATTCCTCTCGATCATCGGCTCTTTGCAGCTGTTCGACCTGGTCTACATCATCTGGGGCCAGTACATCTCCTCCACTGCCGGCACCTCGACCATGGCGACCTACATGGTGGTGAACGGACGTATGAGCGGCAACTACGGCTACGGTAACGCCGTCGCCGTCGTGCTCTTCCTCATCTCGCTCGTGATCGCCCTGACCTATCAACGATTCGTCCTGCGCCGCGACACCGAAGGCGCACTGACCGGGAACAACCGATGACCTCCGCAGCACCATCCATCACCCCTCTGCCCGCCGCCACTCCCGCGCGCCCTCGCCGCGGCCGCTCCACCAAGCAGAAGCCGCCGTGGGCGAGCCCGATCATCTACCTGGTGGCCGCGCTCGTCATCCTGGCGCTGCTCGCTCCCGTGTTCTACGTCATCCTCGGAGGATTCCGGAACAACTCGCAGATCACCGCCGATCCGGCGGGCCTGCCCGACCCCTGGGTGGTCGAGAACTATCGGGTCGTGCTGGCCAGCTCCGGATTCTGGCAGCAGGTCGGCAACTCCACGATCGCCGCCACCTGCGGCACCCTCGGCACGGTGACGCTCGGCCTCATGGTCAGCTTCGTCATCGCCCGCTACCCCTTCAAGGGCGGCAACGCGTTGTACATGCTCTTTGCGGCCGGGCTCATGTTCCCCATGACGGTCGCCATCACACCGCTGTACATCCTCATCAAGAACCTCGGCATGATGAACTCCCTGGCCGGCATCATCATCCCCGGTATTGCCTTCGCCCTGCCGCAGACGGTCATCATTCTGGTGCCGTTCCTCCGGGCCATCCCCAAGGAACTCGAGGAGGCAGCCTCCCTGGATGGCTGCGGGCGCATGGGGTTCTTCTGGCGCGTGGTCGTGCCCTTGTCGGCTCCCGGCGTGGTCACCACCGGCATTCTTACCTTCGTCGGCAGCTGGAACTCCTACATGCTCCCGCTGTTCATCCTGACCGACCACTCGAAGTACACGCTGCCGCTGGGGGTGCAGGCCTTCGCCTCCGAGCACTCGGTCAACACGGCCCAGGTCTTGGCCTTCACCTCCCTGTCCATGATTCCGGCCCTCGTGGTCTTCAGCCTCTTCGAGCGCCGCATCGTCGGCGGCCTCACCGGCGCCGTCAAGGGGTAGACGTCGGGGCGGGGCCGGTCAGCGCGATACGTTGGCCGCCCCGCCCACCGCCCCAAGCGCATCCGTTCCACATACGACCACGCAGCCCGCGTGTCCTGTCCGCTTCGGGACCGGCCCTGTGGGCCAGGGCTGCCTGACCTCAACCATCCGAAACAACGACCATGGAGCCCTCATGAACCCCTGGAACGACACCGCACTGAGCGTTCCCGAGCGCGTCGAGGCGCTCATCGGCGCGATGAGCCGCAAGGAGAAGATCCACCAGCTCGCCTCCTTCTGGGAACGCGACGAGGACGAGGACGTTCCGGCGCCCGAACCCGCAGCCGCCGGGGAGGACGGCTCCCCAGCCGGCGCCGGGGGCCCCGAGGGACATCAGGTCGCCCCCATGGCCGATGCCTTCGCCGTGGGGCGGCTGAGCTGGGAAGAGAGCATCGATGGGGGCCTGGGGCAGCTGACCCGTGTCTTCGGCACCGATCCGGTCAGCGTCCCCGACGGCGTGGCCAAGCTCGTGCGACTTGAGCGCGACGTCGTCTCCCACAACGCCTTCGGCATTCCCGCCCTGGCGCATGAGGAGTGCCTGACCGGATTCACCGCGCTCGGCGCCACCGTCTACCCCGCCGCCATCGCCTGGGGCGCCACCTGGCGGCCGGAGCTGATCAAGGACATGGCCGGCCGCATCGGCGCCGACCTGCGCGCCGTCGGCATCCACCAGGGATTAGCCCCACTGCTCGACGTGGTGCGTGACTACCGCTGGGGCCGGGTGGAGGAGACCTGCGGCGAGGACCCCTACCTGGTCGGAACGCTGGGAACCGCCTATGTGCAAGGGCTCCAGGAACAAGGCATCCTCGCCACACTCAAGCACTTCGCCGCCTACCCGGCCTCTAAGGCCGGCCGCAACCACGCCCCGGTGGAAATGGGCACCCGCGAACTCGAGGACATCATGCTGCCGCCCTTCGAGATGGCGGTGCGCGAGGGCGGGGCGGCCTCGGTCATGAACTCCTACTCCGACATCGACGGCGAACCCGCAGCGGCATCGCGCCACCTGCTCACCGAAGTACTGCGCGAGCGGTGGGGATTCACCGGCACGGTCGTCTCCGACTACTGGTCGGTGCGCTTCCTGGAGGCGATGCACCACGTGGCCGAGGACTACGCGCACGCGGCCGCACTGGCCGTGCGCGCCGGCCTCGACGTCGAACTGCCCGAGACCACCTGCTACGCCGGGCTGTCCCAGGCGATCGACTCCGGTCTGCTCACCGAGGCGGAACTCGACACCGCGGTGCGCCGCGTGCTCACCCAGAAGGTGCGCCTCGGCCTGCTCGACCCCGACTGGGACCCCAGCGCCGACCCCGCCCGCAATCTGGACTCCGCGGCCAACCGGGCGGTGGCCCGACGCCTGGCGGAGGAATCGGTGGTGCTGCTCAAGAACGACGGCGTGCTGCCCCTGGCCCCCTCCACCCGCGTAGCAGTGGCCGGCCCCGTCTGGGAGGACGAGCGCTCCTTCCTCGGCTGCTACTCCTTCCCCAACCACGTGCTCAGCCGCGACGGCGGGCGCCATACCGGGCTGGAGATTCGCACCCTGCCCGATGCTCTGCGCGTCGCCTTCGAGAAGGCCCCGACCTTCCATCAGGGCGTGGGCTTCATCGACGGGCGCTGTGAGGACTTCGACGCCGCCGTGGCCGCAGCCCGCGCCGCCGACGTGGCGGTGGTGACCCTCGGCGACATTGCCGGGCTGTTCGGCGGCGGCACCTCCGGGGAGGGCTGCGACGTCGTCGACCTGACCCTGCCCGGACAACAGGGGGAGCTGCTGGACGCCATCCTGGCCACCGGCACCCCGACGGTTCTGGTGCTCGTGACCGGCCGCCCCTACGCGCTGGGGCGTTACGCCGAACGCTGCGCCGCCATTGTGCAGGCGTTCATGCCCGGCGTGGAGGGCGCCGACGCCATCACCGGCGTGCTCACCGGAGCGATCAACCCCTCTGGGCGGCTGCCCGTCGCCATCCCCAACGGCCCCGGCGGCCAGCCCGGAACCTATCTGGCCGCGCCGCTCGCCTGGCGCACCGAGGGGGTGTCCAACCTGGACCCCACGCCGTTGTACCCCTTCGGGGCGGGCGAGTCCTACTCCACCTTCACTCTCAGCCAGGCGGAGGTTTCAGCCCCGACCATGCCCGTCGACGGCCAGGTCGACTACTCGGTGACCGTCACCAACACCTCCGGTCCTGCCGGAGCGGAAGTAGTTCAGCTGTACCTGACCGACCCGGTTGCCGAGGTGGTGCGCCCAATGAAGCAGCTCATTGGCTTCGCCAAGGTTGACCTGGAGCCGGGGCAGTCCAAGCGGGTGACCTTCACCGTTGACGCCGACCGCACCTCCTTCACCGGCGTTGGCTATGAGCGGGTGGTCGAGCCGGGCGAGATTCGGCTAGCCGCGGGCCGCTCCAGTGAAGCTCGCCTGGAACCGCTGAGTGTTCAGATCACCGGGGAACGCCGCGTTGTGGGCGAGGGGCGCGTACTGACCACGCCCGTGACGGTGACCGACTGAGACTGCTTGTAGCGGTCAGTTCCAACCAGGCTTGAACCAAAAGGAAGATGATGACCACATCGGCTCCTACGGGCCAACCCGTTCGCTTCGCCATCATCGGCGCCGGCTGGCGCAGCGAGTTCCACATCCGCATGGCTCAGGGAGCCCCCGACCGCCTGTTGTGCACTGGTGTGCTGGCCCGCTCAGCGACCGCGGCGGAGCGCATCTCCTCGCGCTGGGAGGTGCCGGTGGTATCCACGCTGGAGGATCTGCTCGCCACCGAGCCCGAGTACGTCATCGCCTGCGTCTCGTGGCCCTCCATGCCCGCAGTCATCCGCGAACTCGTCTCTCGGGGCGTCAAGGTGCTCGCTGAGACCCCGCCCGCGCCGGATCTGGAAGGACTGCGCGCCTTGTGGGCCGATGTCGGCTCCTCCCGGCTGGTCCAGGTCGCCGAGCAGTACATGCTGATGCCCGGGCACGCCGCCCGCAGGACGATCGTGGCCAGCGGCGCCATCGGCGCGCCGACCTTCGTGGAGGTTGCCTCCACGCACATGTACCACGCGGTATCCATGATGCGCAGTTTCCTCGGCGCCGGGATGGCGCGGGCGGTGGTCAACGGGCGCCGTTTCAACGCCCCCCTGGTCGACCCGCTCACCTTCAACGGCTGGGAGGAGGCGCCGACGGCGCACGAACTCGCCACGACCATCGCGACCCTCGACTTCGGCCAGGGGCGCTCCGGACTGTACCTGTTCACCGACAACCAGTGGTGGAACCCCCTGCTGGCTCGGCGTCTGCTGGTGCGCGGCGAGCGAGGGGAGATCGTCGACGATACGGTGACGCGGCTGACCGAGGGCGGGGTGGTCATCTCTCCGCTCAGCTACCGGCGTCTGGGAGTGGACATGAACCTTGAGGGCAATGAGCTCGCCACCATCTCCTTCGACGGCGACGTGGTCTACCGCAACCCGTGGCCCGGTTCCCGTTTCTCGGAGGACGATATCGCCGTAGCCACGCTGCTCGAGCGGGTCGGCCTGTGGGCGCGAGACGCCGCCCCCGAGCCCTATCCGCTGGCCGAGGCCTGCCAGGACCACTACCTGGCCCTGACAATTGAGGACTCCATCCGCACCGGCAGGGACGTCGTCGCACCGCCGGAGGCCTGGGCATGATGAGGTTGACCCAGGCGGCCGAACCCGTACCGCGCGGCTTGTTGGCGGGCCAGCTTGCGCTTATCACCGGTGCCAGCGCGGGTATCGGCCTGGGTGTGGCCCGGCGCTTCGTGGAGGAAGGTGCCACGGTCGTCATCACGGGCCGCAGGCGGGACAGGCTGGACGCCGCGGCCCATGAGCTCGGGGAGAGCTGTATCCCCGTGCGAAGCGACGCCGCCAACCTCGATGACATCGACGCGCTCATGCGGCGCGTGAGCGAGCTGGGGCGTCCCCTCGACGTCGTCGTGGCCAATGCCGGCGGCGGAGGGGACCGGCCGGTGCAGGACATGGACGAGGCCACCTACGACCGGGTGATGGACCTCAATGTCAAAAGCGCATACTTCACGGTCCGCAAGGCCCTGCCGCTCATGCGCGACGGCGGCCGCATCGTCCTGGTCTCCTCGATCTCCGGGTCCAACGGAGACCCCGGACACTCCGTGTACAACGCGTCCAAGGCGGCTGTCCGCTCGCTGGCGCGCACCTTTACCTCCGATCTGAGGCAGCGCCGCATCCGGGTCAATGCCGTCAGCCCCGGACCCACCATGTCGGAGGGCTTTTCCGACTTTGTCGGCGGTCCCGAGGCCGTTGCACGCATCGAGTCCATGATCCCCGTCGGACACATCGGCTCCGTGGATGAGACCGCCGCAGCTATCACCTTCCTCGCCTGTGAGGAGTCCAGCTATGTGGCCGGAGCCGAACTCGTCGTCGACGGCGGCATGAGTCAGGTCTGAGCCCGCCGCACTATCACCCCCCTCGATCCGACCACCACCGTCAGTAGGAAACACCATGAACACAGTCAGCCTCAGCCTCCCCACCCACCTGCGCCACCGTCTGGCCGAACGCACGCTCACCGTGACCGGTCCCGACGGCGCGCCGCTGGCCGATACCGACGTCGTCGTCGAGCAGACCCGGCATGAATTCGCCTTCGGCAACATTGCCTTCGACTTCGTGCCACTCGCCAACGGCGAGACAAGCAATGCTGGCTCGCTGTTCGGCGGGGCCCGCCCCCAGGCGGCCGCGCAGCTTGTGGAACCCTTCTTCGACCTGTTCAACTTCGCCACGCTGCCCTTCTACTGGGGCAGCTTCGAGCCCGAGGAGGGCCACCCGCAGACCCGGCGCCTGGCCAACACCGCCCGCTGGGTGCGTGAGCACGGCGCCGTCGTCAAAGGGCACCCCCTGGCCTGGCACACCGTGGCGCCCAAGTGGCTGCTGGGCCGCAGCCTGGAGGAGACCGAACGGCTGCTGCGCGACCGCATCACCCGGGAGGTCACGGACTTCCGCGGCCTGGTGGACATGTGGGACGCCATCAATGAGGTCGTCATCATGCCGGTGTTCACCGCCGAGGACAACGCCATCACCCCGCTGGCGCGCAAGCTGGGGCGCGTGGGGATAGTCAAGCTCGCCTTCGAGACCGCGCGGGCCGCCAACCCGGACGTCTTCCTGCTGCTCAACGACTTCAATATGAGCCCGAAGTACGAGCAACTCATCGAGGACTGCCTGGAGGCTGGCATCAAGATCGACGCACTGGGGCTGCAATCACACATGCATCAGGGCTACTGGGGTGAGGAACGCACCCTGGAGGTGCTCGAGCGTTTCAGCCGCTTCGGGCTGCCCATCCACTTCACCGAGTCGACGCTGCTGTCCGGCCACCTCATGCCGCCCGAGATCGTCGACCTCAACGACTACCAGGTTCCCAGCTGGCCCAGTACCCCCGAGGGGGAGGAGCGCCAGGCCGACGAGATTCGCCGCCACTACACCACCCTCGTCTCCCACCCCGCCGTGGAGGCGATCACCTACTGGGGCATGAGCGACGACGGCGCCTGGCTGGGCGCGCCGGTGGGCTTCGCCCGAGCCGACGGCACCCTCAAGCCGAGCTACGCCGCTCTGCACGACCTGGTCAAGGGGGAGTGGTGGACGTCGGCGACCACCGTGCGCACCGATGCCGCGGGACGCTTCGACCTCACCGGATTCCGCGGCACCTACCGGGTGAGCGCCGTCGGGCTGAGCGGCGACGTGGTACTCGACGCCGCCTCTTCCGGTACCGAGGCGGCGGTGGCGCTGCGCGGGGGCTGCGCCGACTAGTTGCGGTTGGCGAAGCGCTCCAGGAGCATGGCGTCTCCCCCGACCACGAGCACGTCGTCGGGGGAGACGAGGGTTGCCGGGGTGGCGTACTCGAAGGGCTCCCCGGGGCTCATGAGGCCGAAGACGGTGACCCCGTAGCGGGAGCGGATCTTGGACTCGCCGATGGTGAAGCCGTGCAGCTCGGCCGGCGGGCGCATCTTGACGATGGTGAAGCCGCCCTTCTCCATCTCGATGTAGTCCAGCATGCGTCCGGACACGAGGTGGGCGGCCCGCTGCCCGGCGTCGAACTCCGGATAGACCACGTGGTGGGCGCCGATGCGCCGTAGGATGCGGCCGTGGGCGCGGGAGACCGCCTTGGCCCAGATCTGGGGGGTCTCCAGGTCCACGAGGTTGCCGGCGATGAGCACGCTCGCCTCCAGGGAGGTGGCCACGCCGACGACGGCGGTGCCGAACTCGGTGGCCCCCAGCTGCTCCAGGGCCTCCATATCCGTGGCATCAGCCTCGACCAGTGGGATGCGGCCGGTCCATTGGCGCACAATGACGGGGTCGCGCTCGACGGCGAGAACTTCTCGGCCGAGGCGGTCGAGCGTCGCGGCCATAGCGGAGCCGAAACGGCCGAGGCCGATCACCAGGGTCGAGTCGTTGTAGGCGGAACGGTCAGGCATGAGTCCTCGTTGGCGGTGAGTGGACCCGGGCGACGACGGACGGCCACGCCCGCACGTGTGCAAGCGCAAACTGCCGGGCCGCCGGATGTTGCCCGGGTGATGTGCCTCCAACGGTAGTCGCTTGCAGCGGGTGGGCCTACCAGGCTGTCGCGGCGAGCATGTCTGAATGTGATGTGACGATGCCGCGCGCGGTGCAGATGAGCGGGGTGGCTCCCGTACGGGAGCGTGTGTCCGAGCCTGGCCTGATCCGGCTGCACCGCCTCAGCCGATGAGGGGCCGCTCGGCGGGCATGTGGATGACGCGACGGCGCTCGCGCAGCGCCAGGGCCGAGGCGGCGGTCATGGTACCCACGCGGCCGATGAACATGAGTACCACGATGACGTACTTGGCGCTCGTCGGCAGGATCGGGGTGATACCCGTCGACAGGCCGACCGTGGCGAAGGCGCTGATGACTTCGAAGAGGATGCGGTCCAGGGTCAGGTCGGTCAGCTGCAGCAGCAGCAGGGAGGCCACACCCACGATGGTGGCACCGATGAAGGCCACCGCCACGCTCAGTCGCACGGTTGACAGGGTGATACGCCGCCCGAATGCCTCAATGTCCTGATCCCCGCGGGCTTCTGCCAGAATCGCCAGCACCAGCACCGCGAAGGTCGTCACCTTGATGCCGCCCGCTGTTGATGCCGAGCCGCCGCCAACGAACATGAGCGCGTCCTGCAGCAGCCAGGTCGACTCGTGCATGTGCTCCGGCGCGATGGTCGACAGCCCCGAGGAACGCGCATTAACGCTGTTGATGAGGGCGGTGAGGATCTTGCCGCCTGTGGGCAGGGTGCCGTAAGTGTTGGGATTGGTCCACTCGAATGCGCCGATGGCCACCGCGGAGATGACGCTGAGTGCCGTGTACGTGGTCAGGGTCAGCTTGCTGTGCAGCGTGAGCTGCCGGGGACGACGGCGGCGGCGCACGAGGTCGCGGATGACCGGGAAGCCGATGGCGCCCAGGAATGTGCCCAGCACGATTGGCAGTCCTATCCACCAGTCGCTGGCGTAGGGGGCCAAGCCCTCGGGCATGACGACGAAACCGGCATTGTTGAAGATGGACAGTGCCATGAAGAACGCGTACCAGGCGGCATGGCCGAAATCGAGTCCCAGGGTCAGGAAGCGGGGCAGGAGCACTGCCATGAGTACGGCTTCGACCCCGAAGGCCGTGTAGGCGACGGCGCGCAGCAGCGACATGACATCGCCCAGGCGTGACATGTTCTCCGACGCGGCGAGCATGCGTTGCGTCAGTCCGAGGTGGCGCGACACGGCGAAGGACAGCAGCGAGGCGAGCGTCATAATGCCCAGGCCGCCAATCGCGGCTCCGACGATGATGACGACTTGGCCGAAGAAGGACCAGTAGGTGGCGGTGTCCACCGTGGTCAGCCCGGTCACGCACACGGCCGACGTCGCGGTGAACAGTGCGTCCACGAACGGAGCGCGCTCCCCACTCGCGGTGGCGATCGGTAGGCTGAGCAGGGCGGTGATGCCGACGACGATGACGGCGAAGACGGTAATCGCCAGACGCGCGGGGGAGAAGCGCGCCACCCGGTGGAACCAGCTGCGCAGGCCCAGGCGGGTCAGCAAGCCGCGTATTCCGCCGACTTCCTCGCCGGCAGCCAGCTCCCGTGCCAGATCGTTGGGATCGACCGGCTCGGTGGGGTCGGTGGGTTCGGATGTGCCCATCATGGCGGTATGACTCGCGGCCGGGTCTGCGGTGTCGCGAGCTCGCGCACGCCGGATGCGGCCCCGCCACCCCGCCCGGGGCTGTGGCCTCCCCGCGGGTGATAACGACGAGGGAGGCGCTCCGGATTCGGGGCTCGGCGAAGAGGACACGGGCCCATTGTGGGCCATGAGGCGCGGTGGTGGGGCGAGGTGGGACCGTCGCGCCCGATCGGGATGTGACTGGCGTGTGAGATGCGGCGCGCGCGACAAATGAGAGAAGAAACAACCTGTGCGTCAGTTGAGACACAGGTTATATTGGAGTCGTTCCGCAACCGCGAGGCTGTCGTATATGGTCCCGACCCCCTCGCGCTCACTCCGACCTGACGACAGGACACCACAGCCATGGTATCGGGCACCTCGAACCCACCCAGCGCCTCGGGCGCCCCCAGCTTTCTCACCGTGGCCGAAGTGGCCGCCATGCTGCGTGTGTCGAAGATGACCGTCTATCGCATGGTCCACTCGGGGGATCTGCCCGCCATGCAGGTGGGTCGCTCCTTCCGCGTTCCCGAGCGCGCGGTCCAGCAGTATCTGGCGGCGGGTCTGGGTGACTGGGGCCACGAGGACTCGGCGTCGACCGGATCCTGAGACCCGCTAGACTCCACCTGTCACCCGTGTGGTCGGGCCCGGCCCGTCAGCGTGGCGGTTGATAGCCAATCGCCCGCAAGCGGCCATCACCGATGGTCGCCAAGGCATCCGCAGTCCGGCCACCGCGCTCGTTCAATCACGCGCCGGCGTCGCCGGCCGCACGAGCAGGCCAGCACAAACAACTATAAGGAGCCTCCATGGGATCTGTTATCAAGAAGCGTCGCAAGCGCATGGCCAAGAAGAAGCACCGCAAGCTTCTGCGTAAGACGCGCCACCAGCGGCGCAACAAGAAGTGAAGTGAACTGTGCCCGGGGCCCGCTCCCCGGGCACATACGCATCCGACCGGATCTGGCAGGAGCACCACATGGCGGTGACCATGCACGACGTCGCCCGTCTGGCAGGGGTCTCGGTCAAGACTGTCTCAAACGTCGTCAACGACTATCCGTACGTCCGCGAGAGCACGAAGGCGAAGGTCCTTGATGCCATAGACAAGCTCGGCTACAAGGTCAACCAGTCGGCGCGCAACCTCCGTCGCGGCTCCACCGGGCTCGTGTGCCTGGCGGTTCCCGAACTGAAACTGGCGTACTTCGCCGAGCTTGCGGACGCGGTCATTGCGGCGGCGGAAAAGTACGACCGGACGGTGCTCATTGAGCAGACGAACTCCGACAAGGAACGTGAGCTGCGGGTGCTCCATAATTCTCGGCAGCACCTGTTTGACGGGCTGCTGTTCAGCCCACTGGAGCTCGGCCAGGAGGATATCGCCCAGTTCCACGTCGACTACCCCTTGGTGCTGCTGGGCGAGCGCGTTTTCGGAGCTCCCGCGGACCATGTGACGATGGCCAACACCGAGGCTGCGGTGGTAGCCACGGAGCACCTGTTGGCACTGGGGCGCAACCGGATTGCCTTGGTCGGTTCTCACGCCGGTGAGGTTGTCGGCTCGGCGGGTTTGCGCGAGGCCGGCTACCGCCAGGCGCACGCACAGGCGGGCCTTACGGTTGATGAGTGCCTGGTGCGCGAGGTCGGATTATGGCATCGCGCGGGCGGTGCGGAGGCCACCCGAAAACTCATTGCCGAGCGCATCCCCTTTGACGGCATCTTCGCTCTCAACGATGCCATGGCCATCGGCGTGCTGCACGAGCTGGTGGGTGCCGGTATCCGGGTCCCCGAGGATGTCGCGGTGATTGGTTTCGACGACGTGGAGGACGCCCAATACACGCAGCCGTCGCTGAGCACCATTGATCCCGGTCTGGAATGGATCGCTCAGCGTGCGGTCGATCTCCTCGTGGCGAGAATCGATGAGCACCTGGCGGGTCAGTCGCCTGCCCCGTACCGCCATGAGGTGGCTCCCTTCCGGCTCGTCGAGCGACAGTCGACGGCGCACTGAGCGGCACGCGGCAACGGGCGCCCGCTCCGCGGTCGCTTGCGGGCCGGTGATGGTTCGCGCCGGCACAGCTCAGTAGCTGGCGGTGTTCCCCAGCTCAGGAAGCGCCCCGATACGACGCAGACGCTCACGAGTCAGCAGGGTTGCGGCGGCAAGTGGCAGGCTGACACCAACCAGCACCCCCAGGAGCGGCCAGCACCAGGCCACGCACGCTGCCCCCGCCACCGTCACCACGACGGCGAGGGTTGTCGGCGGCGAGGCCACCGCGGCGCCCGCCGCCCGGCGCAACAGCGGTTTGGGCTCTTGCTTGCTTGGGGAAGCCAGCAGCACAACCGCGTAGCACAGCGTGACCAGGCACATGACGCAGATGACGGTGACCGGGGCGATAAGCGCGATCAGTGCGCCCTGTGCGCGGGACAGGATCGCCAGGTCTACCGCGCCGATGAACATGACGCCGGTCAGCACCGCACCGGGGCGTGCCGCGTTGCGGAAGACGGTTCGATAGATGCTCCAGAAGTCGTGCCACAGGTGCATGGAAGGATCCCGACGGCTGCGCCGGGCCAGCTCATGCACGGCGCAACTGGCGGGTAAGACTCCGAACAGCACCAGGCCGGGGAGCAGACCGAGCCACCACAGCAGGTTGAGCGCGACCAGCTGCGTGGCTACGCGTAGCCAGCCCATCACGGTCCCTCCCCAACCTGGGAGGTCGATCTCGACCTGTTCCTCCGGCTCTGGGCGACGCCGCGTCATACGGCCCGGACCCCCAAAACGATCTCGCCGTCAACCAGACCTGCGAAGGAGGTCGAGGCGTGGGTACGCCACAGGACCGCGTCAATCGCAGCGCCGTCAATGGCGAGGGTGGCGCGGACCTCGCGGTGTCCCGCGGGAACCGGAAGCAGCTCTGTCAGTGCGACTGGCTGCTCCCGTGGGCGCACCGGATCGGTGGAGTCGGCGCTAAGACGCCAGATTTGCCACGGTCCCGTCAGGTCAGCGGCGTTGACGTCCTCGAGGGGCAGACCGTCGTAGTCGACCGGACTGACCACCGGCCAGCCACTGCTCGTGAGCGCCATCCGCCGCAGCTGTGCCCGGTGACGCTGCGGGGCGGCGCCTTCACGCACATGGTGGACCAGGAGCATGCCGTCGGTCGTGAACAGATGATTGGAGTGCCCAGGGGCCAGATCCGTGCGTCCGGACGGCATGACGAGGGATCCGAGGATCTTGGTGCCCCCATCCACCTGAGCACCTTCCTGCGAGCCCAGGGGACGGCCGGCGGCATCAAGAAACGGCCCCTCGGGACGCTCCGCGCGCGCCGCACGAATGTTGTAGGAGTCGAAGAGCGAGTCGAAGGAACACAGGAGGAGGTAGCGCCCGGTCTCGGCGTCGAACCACATGTGGGCGCCCTCGACGGGGCCGTTCTCCGCCGTCGTGCGGCGGCAGATCGGCACGCCCAGGTCACCGGGGCGGAGTGCTAAACCATCCGCGTCCAGGGCGATGAGCCGTAGCCCGCCGAAGAACGATCCGTAGAGCATGAGATCGGTGCCCTCCGGAGTGCGGACGATGGCGGCATCGATGGCGTTGACCGGATCCTCGGCGCGGGTTCGCACCACCGGGCCGCGGTCGGTCCACGGCCCTTCCAGGTCGGTGGCGACCGCCAGATGGATGCACGAGCGCCGTGAGCCAAAAGTAGAGGCCGAGTAGTACATGCGGTATTCGCCGTCACGCTCGACGACGTCGGGGGCCCAGATCCCCTGAGCAGCGGACCAGCGACGAGCCGACTCGGGGACACCGTCGAAGGCGTGCCCCACCCACCGCCAGTTGACAAGGTCGTCTGAGCACCTGACTTGCACGCCGACTCCGGGGGAGCCGGCGACGTCCGTGTCGGTGGAGAACATGTAGAAGCGGCCCTCGCGCGACCGGATGACCGTGGGATCGTGGGCGCCCCGCACGCCCGGGTCCTGCCCGGCGGATAGGTCGTCGACCACCGGCTGTTCAGTATGTGGCATCGGTGTCAGGCTTTCGTTCCGGTCAGTGCGACGGACTCGATGATCTGCCGCTGGAAGACCAGGAAGATCACGAAGATCGGCAGCAAGGCGACGATGGAGGCCGCCATGATGAGGGGATAGTCGGACTGGATGGCGTAGTTCGCGTTGAAGTTGGCGATGACGAGCTGCAAGGTCTGCTTCTCCGGGCTGTTGAGGTAGATCGTCGGCGCCAGATAGTCGTTCCATACCCCCATGAACCACAGGATGAACTGCGCGGCGATGGCGGGGCGGATGAGCGGAAGGATCATTCGGAAGAAGATCTGCGGGAAGGAAGCGCCATCGACACGGGCCGCCTCGATCAGTGAATCGGGCGTCGAGGTGAGGTATTGGCGTAGGAAGAAGATCATCATGATGTTCCCGAACATGCCGGGCACGATGAGTGGCAGCAGGGTGTCGACCCAGCCGACCTTCGAGAACATCATGAATTGGGGGATCATGAGTGTCGGGAAGGGGATCATCATCCCGGAGAGCAGCAGGAGGAACAGCGCATTCTTGCCCGGCAGGCGCATTTTGGCGAAGGCGAAGGCGGCCAGGGCCGAGACGAACGATCCGACGATCGTCACGGACAGAGAGACGATGAGGCTGTTCTTAATGCCGCTGGCCAGCGGCCCCTCAGTCCAGATGCGCAGGTAGGTGTCCCAATGCGCGGGGTTGGGGATCCACTCGGGTGGCAGGGCGAAGACGCCCTCCTTGTCCTTGAGCGAGGTGGCCAGCATCCACAGCAGCGGGGCGATCATGATGACCGCGCCGATGGCCAGCAGGATGGTGATCCAGATGTTGGTGATGGTGTAGCGCGTCTTCGCCTTCAGCTGGGGCCGGGTGCGGGACGATGAAGCGGTGATGTGATGAGTCTTCTGAGCAGCGGTCGCCGGAGTCTTCATGGTTGCCTCACTCGACGCTGAACGCGTTGCGCGCGTTCATACGCATTTGAATCGCCGTGATGATGAAGATGAGGACGCCCAGGACGAGCGCCATCGATGTCGCATAGCCCATCTGCAGGTTCTTGAAGGCCTTCTGCCAGATGTACCAGACGATGGTCGCGGCGGAATACTCGGGGCCCCCGGTGGGAGTCATGATGTTGATTTCGGTGAACATCTGAGAACCGTTGATGATGTTGGTGACGATGAGGAAGAAGGTCACGGGACGCACCATCGGCAGCGTGATCGAGATGAACTTGCGCCACGAGCCGGCACCGTCAAGCTCGGCGGCTTCGTACAGCGACCGGGGCACAGACTGGATCGCCGCCAGGTACAGCAGCATTGAGTAGCCCAGGCCCTTCCAAACCGACATGATGATGATTGCCGGCTTGACTGTGGCCGTGTTCTGGAGCCAGTTGGGTCCTTGAATCCCGAATAGGCTCAGCACCTGGTTGACCAGGCCGTAGTCGCCGTTGTAGGCCCACTGCCACAGAATTGCGATCGCGGCCAGCGAGGAGATGACCGGGATGTAGTAGACGGTGCGGAAGAAGGTCCTCCCCGGTAGCTTTCGGCTCAGGGCGATGGCGAGCAGGAGGGATAGGACCAGCCCGATCGGAATGCCCAACATGTAGAAGAACGTGTTGAACAACGTCTTGCGGAAGTAGGGGTCGGAGGCGATTGCGACGAAGTTGTCTAGGCCGATGAAGCGCGGCGCCGACAGCCCGTTCCATGACGTGAACGAGGCGTAGATGGAGTAGCCCAGGGGGAAGAGGGTGAAAAGCAGGAAGCCGATGACGGGGGCGGCCACGAATACGGTCGCCCAGCGGTGCTCGCTGCGATGCAGCGTCGACTTGCGGTGTGGTGCAGCTGAGCCTCGGTTCGGCTCGGACGCCCGGGAGGTCGGTGCGCCAGCACGTGCCCGTGCCGACGTCGCCGATGCTGGGGCGGAGGTGAGAGAAGTGGCGGTGGACATGAGGAGAACTCCCGGTCCACGCCGAGGGGTGCCGCCGCACGGCCGCACCCCTCGACGCGGGGTCAGGCGCCGGCCTGGGCCTGCTTGGCGGCCTCGACGGCGGCGTCCAGCTTGGCTTGCATGGTCGGCTGGACTTCGGCGCAGTATTCAGCAGCGGTTTTCTCCCCATCCAGCACGGGCTGAATGTTGGTGAAGAACTCGTCGTACCACTCCGGGCTCCATGTCACCGCTCCGGGCAATGCGTGGCCGTCGGTCTCAACGATCTGAAGGAACTCCTCCTTGTTGGCCGGGGCGGTCTCGGTGTCGGTGGCGTACTCGTTCTTGGCGTAGTCAATGAGGTTGGGGATCTGAATGCCGGCCTCAACGAGCTGCTTCTGGCAGTCAAGGTCCGCGGAGAGGTAGGCAACCAGCTTGGCGGCGAGCTCGGGGTACTTGGTTCCGGAAGAAACGGCGATGCCCAGGGAGCCGATGTAGGTGCTCGGCTTGCCGGTCTTCCCGGCAGGGAACGGAATGAGGTCCCATTCGAAGTCGAGTTCCTGGTAGGTCGACACGTCCCATGGGCCAACGGGGAAGAAACCGATCTGACCGCGCATCCAGCGCTGGTAGGTGTCCATGGTCTGCGCCTGCGCGATCGACGGGGTGATGCCGTGGACGTTCTGCATGTCGGCGAAGAACTGCAAGGCTTCGGCGAACTCGGGGGTATCCACGGTGACCGTCGTGTGCTCCTCGTTGCACCAGTCGCCGCCGTTGGACCACACGAAGGCCTGCAGGCACCAGTTGACGTTCAGACCCGTGCCCCACTGGTCGAGTTCACCATCGCCATCGGTGTCGCGGGTGAGCTGCTTGCACACCTCGATGAACTCATCCCAGGTGTAGGGCACGTCCTTGTCCGGCAGGTCGAGGCCGGCAGCCTCGAACATGGTCTTGTTGTAGCCGAAGGCGAAGGGGCCGACGTCCTTGGGCAGGCCATAGATCTGGCCCTTGCCGACCTGGGTGCCGTCGTAGCGGTAGGAGTCCACGCCGTAGGCCCAGATGTTGTCCAGGTCGACGTCGCCGAGCATGTCGGTGATGTCCATGACGATGCCGTTCGAGGCGAAGGACATGACCGAGCCCTGCTCGAGGTAGAAGACATCGGGGACCTGGTTGCCGGTGATCGCGGCCTGCAGCTTGGTGGAGTACTGATCGGCGTCGGTGGTAATGACCTTGACGGTGCAGTTGTTGGCCTTGGAGAAGTTGTCGATCGCGGTCTGGTAGGCGGCCTTCTCGTCCGTACCGCCGCGGAACATGTAGGTCAGCTCCGGAGTGCCGGAGTCGGAGGAACCTCCGGAGCCGCAGCCCGTCAGGGCGGAAGCTCCGGCCAGGGCGCCTGCGGCCAGGGCGAGCGAGTTGAAGGAGCGACGGCTGAGCATCTGGCGCTTCATCTTTGAAGAACTCCATTCGGGAGGGATGGGGCTGCGTTGGCCCACTCGGTTTACAACGTTAGAAAGCATGACACGTGACGTCGCGCACGTCAAGTGTCGAATATGTGCTGATTTGAGGGTTAAACATCGGTTGTTGACAGGCTGCCAGGTTCTGCGCATCATGTTCTATAACGATGTATTACCGAGTTCGGTGCTGGCGTCGGGCAGAACGGTTCGACGTTGATCGCACTCCGGCGGGGCATAGGAGCCTACCGGGCCGGGATCGTAGGGCGGAGGCAGGAACCACCAATGAAACGACGTTCCCTCTTAGGGCTGGGCGGTCTTGTGGCGTCCCAGACCCTGCTCGCTGCGACGAGTGGCTGCGCCGCGCTGGATGATCGCGTCGCTGAAAACGGACCGAGTGCCCAGGTGCCCGCACTCGCGGGCGACCTCCTCGCCCACGATCCGGCGCTGCTCCTGGACGAGAAGGGACAGCCGCTGGCGGTCTTCTCCACCGGGGATGCAAGCATCGCCGGTGGCGCCATCCTGGTGCGTGTGAGTGCTGACGGGGGTACCACGTGGGGGAGGCGGAACGGTGCCTGGAGCCTTGCCGATGAGCCGGCATGGACGCATGAGGCCGTTCCCGGACTGACGAATTACTGGGCCCCCGATGTGCAGCGCGTGGGTGATGAGATCCGCCTGTATTACGCGGTGTCGACCTTCGGGTCTGCACGCTCGGCGATTGGGCTCATGGCCAATTCTTCCTTCGACCCCGCAGCCCCGCAGGTGGGCTGGGAGGACCGCGGCATGGTCATGAGCTCGGGCGACGGCGAGAACTACAACGCGATTGACCCCTCTGTCCTCACCGATGCGGAGGGACGGACCTGGATGGCATTCGGCTCGTTTTGGAAGGGAATCTTCGCCGTCGAGCTGGGGGAGGACGGTCTCAGGGCAGATCCCGAGGCGCCGCCCATTCACCTGGCCGACCGCGGCACGGCTCTCAACGACGTCGAAGGGGCTGCCCTGACGCGCCACGGGGACCACTATTACCTGTACCTGTCCTTCGGCACCTGCTGCCAGGGGACGGAGTCGACGTATGAAACTGCGGTCGGTAGGGCCGAGACGATCACCGGCCCGTACCTCGACCGCTCCGGTGTGCCGCTCCTCGAGGGCGGCGGGACGGTTCTGCTTGGCAGCCAGGGCTCCATGATCGGCCCGGGCGGCGGCGCCGTGGCCGGAGATTGGCTGGTGCACCACTACTACGACGCAGACAACGGCGGTGCCCCTACCCTGGCGCTGCGGAAAATCGCCTGGGACGACGACTGGCCCGTCCTCCTCAGCAGCGAGGAGCTCCGGTCCACCACGCAGGCCCCGAGTGCCTAACCGAGCGGCGGTCGCCTATCCTTCATGTCATCACGACTGGAGCGGAGCAGCCATGCCACAAACCCCTCACGCCGGCCGTTTCGGCCTTAACGTGCCCGAACCGCTTGCCGGCACCGAGGCGTGCACCATGCCCATATCCGTCCACGCCGACCCCGCCGACTGGCCGGCACCCGTACCGGCGCTTGCTCGGCCGCTGGGGCGGGACGGCGCGGAGCCCGGCGGCCGGCCGCCGTCGCTGGCGGAGCTGACGACCCTGCGCGTGGGCGGCCCGGTCGGCAGCTACATCGAGGCCCGTAGCGAGGCCGAACTCATCGACGCCGTTCGCGAGGCCGACACCGCGGGCACGCCCCTGCTGGTCATCGGCGGAGGATCCAACATCGTCGGCGCCGACACCGGATTCGACGGCGTCGTCGTGCGCGACGCCCGCCAGGAGGTGACCCTGTCCGCCGACGACCGCTGCGGAGGCGTGGAGTTCACCGCCACCGCCGGCACCACCTGGGACGACCTGGTGCGCGAGGCCATCGCCAGCGACTGGGGCGGCTTCGCCCCCCTGTCCGGCATTCCCGGAACCGTGGGCGCCGCCCCGGTGCAGAACATCGGCGCCTACGGCGCGGAGGTCGGTGAACTACTCGCTTCCGTGCGCGCCTGGGACCGGGCGACGGGACAGCCGGTCCAGCTCCCACTCGCCCGCCTGCACTTGAGCTACCGCGATTCCGCGCTCAAACGCTCCCTGACCGACGCCGACGTCGGCGGTGGGCGCACGTGGGGGCCGACCGGACGCTGGGTGGTGCTGTCGGTGACCTTCTCGGTGCGTGCCGCTTCCCTGTCCGCCCCCATTGCCTACGCGCAACTCGCCCATACCCTGGGGGTCGAGGTCGGGGCCCGGGTGGATGCCCGGGCCGTGCGCGAGGCCGTCCTGGAGCTGCGCCGTTCCAAGGGCATGGTGCTGGACGACGCCGACCACGACACCTGGTCGGCCGGCTCCTTCTTCACCAATCCGATTCTCACGCAGGATGCGGCCGCTGCCCTGCCCGAGGACGCCCCGCGCTTCCCGGTCACCGACTCCACCCGAGCGGTGGCGGGGACTCGGGAAGCGCCGGTGATCGAGGGCCTCGTCAAAACCTCCGCCGCCTGGCTCATCGACCACGCCGGGTTCGGCAAGGGCTTCGCCCTTTCAGAGGCCGGTGCCGGGACGGCGCCCGCCAGCTTGTCCACCAAGCATGTGCTGGCGCTGACCAACCGGGGCGAGGCCCGCGCCGCCGACCTGGTCGCCCTGCGCGACGCCGTCGTAGCGGGGGTACGCGAGCGCTTCGGCGTCAGCCTGGTTCCGGAGCCGGTACATGTCGGCTTCTGAACCCCGCGACAACTTCGGCAGCGGCGGCGCCGAGCCCGCCGCCGACCTGGCCGAGCTCCTCGACCTGGCCGTCACCGTGGCCCAGGAAGGCGCGGCGATCGCCCGCGACCCGGGGCGCGACCTCGACGTGAGCACGAAGAGCAACCGCAATGACCTGGTCACCGTGGCCGACCGGCTCGTCGAGCAGCACATCGCCGCCCGCCTGGAGGCCGCCACCGGCTACCCGCTGCTCGGCGAGGAGGGGCACACCATCGACACCTGGGACGGGCGCGTGTGGGTGCTCGACCCCATCGACGGCACCCTCAACTATGTGGAGACGCGACGGGACTACGCGGTGTCTTTGGCGCTGTGCGAGAACGGGACGCCGGTGCTGGCGGTTGTTATCGACGTCGTCGCCGACCTGTGCTACACGGCGGTGCGCGGCGGCGGTGCACGGTGCAACGGCCGGCCCCTGCCCGTGGCAGCCGACCGTGCGCTGGCCGAGGCCGTCATCATCACCGATGTCAAGGAGCTGCAAGCGCTGCCGCGGCTGGCCCGCTGCGTGGAGGACTCCCGCGGGCACCGCCGCTACGGCTCCGCTGCCCTCGAGTGCGTCGCCGTTGCCACCGGGCAGGCCGGGGCCTTCCTCCACCTGCGGCTGTCCCCCTGGGACGTGGCCGCGGCCGCATTGATCTGCACCGAGTGCGGCATTCGTGTCACCCGCCTGGACGGGGTCCCCCTCGATCTGCGCTGGCCGGGATCGGTGCTCGCTGCGCCGCCGCGGCTCCATGACGAGCTCGTGCACCGCCTCGTGGTTGCCCCGTACTAATGGCCGAGGACGCCATGCCCTGGCGCCGACGCCTGTGCGCACGAGCAGAGCCAGCACGGGGCAGTCGACACCCCGCGGCTTATGGACGGCTCACGGGTGGCTACTGGGCGGGTGCCGACGGCTCCGCGGCGAGCCACGCGTCCACCTCGGCGAGCCAGCGCTGCTTGGAGGAGGGCGCGGCGAGCGAGGCGCGGATCGAGCCGCGCGCCAGCTCCGCCAGGGCGGCGTCGTCCAGGCCCAAGCCGCGTGCGATCTCGTACTGGTCCACCAGCCGGGACTGGAACAGGAGCGGGTCATCCGCCCCCAGCGCCACCTGGGCGCCGTGCTCGAGCAGGGTCGGCAGCGGCACGTCCTCCGGCTCCCGGTACACCCCCAGGCACACATTCGATGCCGGGCACACCTCCAGGCTGATCCCGGCGGCGGCGACTGCATCTAACAGGGCGGGATCCTCACTGGTGCGAATGCCGTGCCCCAGGCGGGTCGGACCGAGTGCGGAGACGACATCGCGCACATGCTCCGGGCCCAGCAGCTCGCCGCCGTGGGGGAGCGATGCCAGCCCGGCCCGCCGGGCGATCGCGAAGGCCGGCCCCCAGGAGGAGGTCTCACCTGCCCGTTCGTCATTGGACAGGCCGAAGCCGACGACGCTGCCCGGCTCGTCCCCGGCGTAGCGGGCCGCCAGGCGCGCCAGCGTACGTGCGTCCAGGGGGTGGCGTGTGCGCGAGGCGGCCACGATGACAGCCACTTCAATCCCCGCCAGGATGGTCGCCTGCTTGGCGGCGTCGAGGATGATCTCCAGGGCCGGGGTGATCCCGCCGACGAACGGCGCGTAGGAGGTCGGGTCGACCTGGATCTCCAGACGGCGGGATCCTTCCGCGGCGTCGTCGAGCGCTGCCTCCAGGACGATGCGCCGCATGATCTCTTCGGTGGTGACCAGCTGGCGGGCGGTGTCGTAGGCGCGCTGGAAGCGAAACCAGCCGCGGTGGTCGGCGGGCACGTGCAGCGGGTCCCCCTCCAGGAAGGACGAGGGCAGCCGGGTGCGTGCCGAGGAGGCGAGCTCGACGAGCGTTTCCAGACGCATGGAGCCGGTGAAGTGTAGATGCAGGTGCGCCTTGGGGAGGGAGGAGAGATCGCGCATGGCGGGATTGTGCCACCCGCGCCTCCCCCTCCACCGAGACCGGCACTAATAACATGCCGAAACCGGCACTAATGACGCACCGAAACCGGCACAAGTGACGTGCCGAGACCGGCACCGCCATGGGGCTCCGACTCTCAGAGTCGTGATCCCCACCCGACCCCCACAGTGACTCGGGTGAGGCAGACTGTGCTCATGAGCGTCACCATGGCCGGTCACGAGCCCGAGGAGGTCGCCCTGCTCACCGGGGCGCGCGCCGCCTCCGTGCTGGCCGCCGCGCTCGCCCCGGCCGGCCAACAGCTCATGAGCTGGGAGGTCCACTCCGTCCACCACCGGCCCGGCGCGGGGGTTTCGGTCGGCTACACCGCCGTCGTCGCCCGCCCGGACGGCAGCCGCAGCACCGAATACCTGTGCGCCACCACCGCCCGCTTGTCCAACCCGCACGCCTCCGGCCTGACCCGGGTGGCACCCACCGGCGGGGACGGGCCGGTCGTGCAC
>NZ_JAWDJJ010000208.1:0-7820 GCF_032465695.1 Actinomyces sp. MRS3W | reverse complement strand
GCGTCCACCGACCCGTCCCCGGTTATCGGTCCGCCCCCGGCAACGGGCCCGCCTCCGGTTATCGGTCCGCCGCCGGTCGCCGGCCCACTCGTCGGCGCCGGGACGCGCTTATTGCCGGATGGGGTGCCGTTGGACGGGCTGCTGGCGGGGCTGAGTGGCCTGGTGAACTCCAGCCGCCCCTGGTGGACGCCCTCCGGCATTGAGGCGGTCTTCCCACCACCCGGCTTAACCATCAACGTCGATGTCACCGTCCCGCTGGACCTGCTGCTGCCCGCTGCAGACGATGGTGGGGCACGTGCGCCCACCGCCAACAACGCTGGCAGCGGCCAGCTCACAGCCATGGCCGAAGTCCCCGCCGCGCCTGAGGTGACCACGGGGCGCAGCAGCGCGCCGGTCCCGGCTATCACTGCTCGCGCCCTCGCCCTGGGCGGTACCTGGCGGCGTCTGGTCACCGACCCGCTATCGGGCGCCGTCATCGACGTCGGCCGTACCCACTACCGGCCCCCGGCCGGTCTGCGGGACCTGGTACAGGCCCGCGACGCCACCTGCACCCACCCCGGCTGCCAGGTGCCTGCCGCGCGCTGCGACATCGACCACATCGTTGCCTGGGCGGACGGCGGAACCACCAGCCTGGACAATCTCACCGTGCTGTGCCAGGCACACCACCGGCTCAAGCATGCCCCCGGCTGGCGCCTCACCCGTGAGGACGACGGCACTCTGATGTGGGCCACCCCCACCGGGGCCCGCTATCGCCGCAGCCCGGACGGGGCCATCACCGTGCTGCCCCGTAAAGTGGGGCCGCGCCAGCTCTTCACCCCCGCTCGGCCCGTGCCCGAGCGGCTCGCAGCCGCAGTCAACGACGCGGTGGTCACCCGGCTCCAACGCGGCCTGAACCTGGCGGCGGAGGAAGCCAACAGCGTCGGCCGACCCCCATGCCTGACCAGCCGTGGTCCCCGCCCCGGCGAGCGTCCCGGCGCCTTCGAGACCACCGCCTACCCCGAGCCCGTGCACGAACTTGGCCTGGCCCCACTGCTCGACGAAGTCCCGCCCTTCTGAGCCGCTTCGATGACTGCAATGACATGAATGACATGCATGACGCTACCGGTGCGCACCGTTACGCCGAGCTCCACGCCCACTCCGCCTACTCCTTCCTCGACGGCGCCAACGAGCCTGAGGACCTTGTTGCCGCCGCTGCCGAACTCGGGCTCGAAGCCCTCGCCCTCACCGACCATGACGGCATGCCCGGCATCGTCCGACACGCTCAGGCCGGCCGCAGCCACGGCCTGCCCACCATCCATGGCGCCGAACTCACTCTCGACGACGGCTCCCACCTGCCGATCCTCGCCCGCAGCCCGCTCGGCTACCACCGCCTATGCGCCGCCATCTCCGGCCATAACCTCGCCGCCGGCCGACGCGTCGACCCCGCTCATCGTCTGCCCGAACTAGCCGCCGCCCTGCGGCCGCCCGCTGCGGTCTCGTCCTCCACTTGCCTGGTCCTCACCGGTACCGCCAACGGGCCCCTCCGCCGTGCACTCGGTGATCCACACCGCCCCGACACCTGGGACCTGAGCGCCGCCGACGCCGCCCTCGGGCATCTCATCGACCTCTTCGGACACGACGCAGTCGTTGTTGAGATCTCACTGAACGCAGGTCCCACCGATGCCGCACTCACCGCCGCCCTCACCGATCTGGCTGGCCGGCACCGCCTCCCCCTCATCGCTACCGGCGCCGTGCGCTGCGCCCGCCCGACCGACTCCCGCCTCGCGGACGTCCTCACCGCCACCCGCTTGCGCACCGATCTTGAGGGGGCTCGCGGGCACCTCCCGGCCCTCGGCCGGTGGCTGCGGGGCCCGCAAGACATGGCCCGCCTCCATCGCCGCGCTCCGCACGCCGTCGACGCCGCCGCCGAGCTGGCCACCGACCTCGCCTTCGACCTGGCTCTGGTCGCTCCCGGGCTGCCCGACCCCGAAGTCCCCGCGGGGCACACCCCCGCAAGCTGGCTGCGTGAGCTTACTCGCCGCGGCGCCCTGGCCCGCTACGGCACCGAGGCGGAGGCCCCCGAGGCCTGGCAGGTCCTGGGCCACGAGCTCGAGGTCATCGAGCAGCTCGGCTTTCCCGGCTATTTCCTCATCGTCCGTTCTATCGTCGACTTCTGCGCCAGCGCCGGCATTCTGTGTCAGGGGCGGGGAAGCGCGGCGAACTCCGCCGTCTGCTACGCCCTGGGGATCACGGCGGTGGACGCCGTACGCCACCGGATGCTCTTCGAGCGCTTCCTCTCCCCGGGGCGCTCCGGCTACCCCGATATCGACCTCGACATTGAAGCCTGCCGCCGTGAGGAAGTCATCCAGCACGTGTATGCCCACTACGGACGTGACTACGCCGCCCAAGTCGCCAACGTCATCTCCTACCGGCCGCGTTCCGCGATCCGCGACGCCGCCCGGGCACTCGGCCATCCCGCCGGGCTGCAGGATGCCTGGGCCGCCCGGATGTCCCACCACTGGAGAACCGTCCGCGTTGAGGACGACCCCTCGGCGGATACACCTCCCGCGCAGGTGCTCGACGTCGCCGAGCGCCTGCTGCGACTGCCTCGCCATCTGGGCATCCACTCCGGCGGCATGGTGCTGGCCGACCGCCCCGTCACCGAGGTGTGCCCCGTGCGCTGGTCCGCCATGGAGGGGCGCACTGTTCTGCAATGGGACAAGGACGACTGCGCCGCCGCGGGCCTGGTCAAATTCGACCTACTCGGCCTGGGGGAGCTGACCGCCCTGCGCCTGGCCTTCACCAGCCTGGCACAGCGCGGGGAGACGGTGCCCGATCTGGCTCCCGGCGGGGTGCTGCGACCCGCGCAGGTGGGCCGCCCCTGGGGGCTGCACACGCTCCCCGCAGAGGACCCGGCCGTCTACCGGCTGCTCGGCGCCGCCGACACGGTGGGTGTCTTCCAGGTCGAGTCCCGCGCCCAGATGGCCACCTTGCCCCGTTTGCGTCCGCGCACCTTCTACGACATCGTCGTCGAAGTCGCCCTCATCCGCCCCGGCCCCATCCAGGGCGACGCCGTCAACCCCTATATCCGTCGCCGCCTGGGGCGCGAACCGGTCACCTATCTTCACGAGTCCCTCAAGCCCGCCCTGGCCAAGACCCTGGGTATTCCGCTCTTCCAGGAGCAGCTCATGCAGATCGCCGTCGACGCCGCCGGTTTCAGCCCCGCCGAGGCCGACGCGCTGCGGCAGGCGATGGGGGCCAAGCGCTCCGTCGAGCGCATGGAGGCCCTGCATGAACGGCTGGTCCGCGGCATGCAGGAGCGGGGCATCGACGCCGCAACCGCACAGGCCGTCTTCGACAAGCTCCGTGCTTTCGCCGACTTCGGTTTCCCCGAATCGCACGCCTTCTCCTTCGCCTACCTCGTCTACGCCTCCGCCTGGCTCAAGGTGCGCAAACCCGAGGACTTCTACGCCGGCATCCTGGCCGCCCAGCCCATGGGCTTCTGGTCCCCACAGAGTCTCGTCGCCGACGCGCGCCGCCACGGGGTGCACGTCCTACCCGCCGACATCAACTCTTCGCAGGCGCAGGCCTGCGTCCAGACCCGAGTCGACCGGCTGGACGCGGGGGAGTCCGGGCAGACCGACCCTCACGCGCTCAGCCCCTTAGACGTCCACCCCGAACTCGCCGTCCGCCTCGGTCTGGCTCCCATCAAGGGCCTGGGTGCCGAGGCCGCCGCGAGCATCGTCGCCGAGCGCGCCGCCCATGGCCCCTACGCGAGCGTCGCCGATCTTGCCCGGCGCGTGCGCCTGAGCCGCTCACGCCTGGAAACCCTTGCCGCCTCCGGAGCGCTGGCCGGTCTCGGCGTTGCCCGCCGTGAAGCGTTGTGGGCTGCGGGCGCACTGGCCCAGGAGTACGGGCAGCGACATGCCCCCACCCGCACGCAGCCCGCCTGGTATCAGCCACCGCTGCCCGGCACCGCCGTCGGCGCGCGTGCCCCGCGGCTGGCCGCTATGACCGACCGGGAACGTCAGGATGCCGATCTGCGCCTGACCGGGGTCTCCACCGACAACTCACCCATCGTCTTCCAACGAGAGCGGCTCGCCGCCGCCGGCGTGCGCACCATTGCCGAGGTGCTGGGTTGCACGAGCGGGCATCGGGTACGGGTGGCCGGGCTGGTCACCCACCGCCAGCGTCCGGACACGTCGGCAGGGACGATCTTTCTGAACCTTGAGGATGAGACCGGTCTGCTCAACGTCATCTGCCCCAGCGGCATGTGGCGACGCTATCGCGACGTCGGGCGCCGTGCCGCCGCACTCGTTGTACGCGGCACCGTCGAATCTGGTGACGGCGTCACCGCTGTTATCGCCGAGCGCCTGGAGGCGCTGCCGGGCGTCACCTCGCCGGGCAGTCGCGACTGGTGCTGACCAGCTGTCCCTCAGTCTTTATCTGCGGAGTAGGTCGGCAACTCGCCGACGACCGGCGCATCCTTGGTATGCAGCTCGGAGTACACCGACCACACCACGCTCACCAGCGGCACCGCCACGATCGCGCCCAGCAGGCCCGCGGCGTAGGTGCCCACCGCCACCGCGATGATGACGACCACCGGGTGCAGCGACACCTGCCGTCCCATAATGAGCGGTTGGAGGATATGCCCCTCGATCTGCCCGATGCCGGCGACCCCGAGGCCCACGACGATCATGGTGATGAAGCCCTTCGAGGCCAGTGCCACCACCATGGCGATGATCATGGCCGTCGGCGCACCGATAATGGGGATGAAGGCTCCGATGAAGACGAGCACCGCCAGGGGAGCGGCTAGTGGCACGTTGATGATCTGGAGGAAGATCCCCGCCATAATCCCGTCTGTCAGCGCCACGATCACGGTTCCCCTGGCGTAGCCTGCGAAGGTGTACCAGCCGGCGCCGGCGGCGTGATGAACATCCTCGCGCATGCCGGCGGGCAGTTCGTTGAGGAACCATCGCCACATGCGCCCGCCGGAGGCCAGGAAGAAGATCGTTGTGAAGATCGCCAGCGCCAGCACTGCGAAGATGTTGACCACGGTGCCCGCATTGGACAGGACCTCTGTGGCCAGCGTGGGGGCATTGGTCATGAGGTAGTCCTGGCCCTGCCTGAGCAGCTGCTGCAGCTGCCCCATGAGCTCCTGCTGGGTGAGGTCCAGCGGCAGGGGACCATTGACAATGAAGTCCACGATGGTGTTGACGCCGTCGGAGAACTGGGACGCGAGCGTATTCCACTGGTCCGTCACCGAGGTGACCACATAGGTGACCATCCCCACCACGAGTGCCAGCGCACTGAGCAGAGCGAGGAAGGTGGCGGGGTAGCGGGGCATGACCCGGGCGAACAGATTGACCAACGGCTGCAAGATTGAGGTGAGCACGAGCGCGATGAACACCCCGATGAAGACCGGGATGACCTTTGACGTGGCGAAGAACACCACCCCGATGATGATGATGAGGCCCAGCAGCAGCCAGGCCGCCAGCCCGCCGCGCACCAGCCATGAGGGCAGGGAGCTCAATGGGGAAGCTACGGCGGTTGCGCCGGCGGGGGTATCCGCCGCGGTCACGGTGGCATCGTCATAGCGCAACTGCTGCTCGCGCGCATCGAGGCGGGCTCGTTCCGCCCGGTCGAAGGTGCGTCCCAGTGCATCGCGTCCTTCCCGCAGTCGGGAGGCGAGGTGCCGCAACGCCGAGTCCGTCGGTTCAGAAGGTAGCTCAGAAGGTACGGAGTCCGCCGGTTCCTCCCCCTGCTGGGAGGGGGCCTGCTCGGCTGGGCTGGTGCCCGACTGGGATGCGGGCGCATCGTGGCGGTTGTCCGGGTTGTCGATACTGTCTGCGTTGCCCGCTGAAGCTGTCGTGTCCGCCATATCAGTTCTCCACTCCGAATAGTGCACCCAGCTCGGCCGGGGCGGCGGCGAGGGCGATGGCGCCGCGCAGCGTCTGTGCATCTCCGTAGCCCCACAGTGCGCCGATGCAATCGACGCCTTCGTCCCGGGCGCCCTGGACATCGTGATCGAGGTCGCCGACGTGGATGGGTCGGCGCAGGTCCGCGCCCGTCGCCGCCAGACGCTGGAGGGCGGAGCGAATCACCTCGGCCTTTCTGCCTCCGACATCCCCGGACCCGGCGCCGCTGACCACGGTGAAACAATCGAGCAGTCCGGTGTGCTCCAGGATTTCCCGCGCATAGCCCTCGTGCTTCGAGGTCGCCAGTGCCAGGGGGATGCCGGCGGCGTGCAGGGCCCGGACGAGCTCGGCGACGCCGTCGTAGAGCGGGGAGTCGAGCATCGTCTTGCGGTAGTGGCGCCGGTAGGTCGCCACCGCCTCGGTATTGGCCTGCCCCGTCAGCCCGGCGTGCATACGGAAGCCGTCAACCAGCGGCGGGCCGACAAAGCGCATCAGTTCCGCATCTGTCGGCTCCGGCATGCCCAGCTCTGCGAAGGTCGCGGACAGCGCCGCCAGGATCGCGGGGGCAGAGTCGACAAGGGTGCCGTCCAGGTCGAACAGGACGGCGGTCGGGGCAATGATAGGGCGACGGCGGTCGTGACCGGCTGGGGCGGTGACATGCATATGTTTCGGGGCTCGCTCTCGCTCGCGGATGCGCCTCAGCCTACTAGCGTGGCACTCATGAACGCAGACACCACGCGCCACCGCCTGCCGCGGACCGCGGCTCTGACCCCGGGCCGGGGCGGACAACCGCGGCTCCTCATCGATGCTCCCGCAGCCAGCGCCGAAATCTACCTACACGGGGCCCACCTAACCGCGTGGACGCCGCGCGGCGGCAGGCCCGTCATCTTCACCTCGCGGCGGGCGGTTTTCGACGGCGTGACCCCGATCCGCGGCGGCGTGCCACTGTGCCTGCCCTGGTTCGGAGCGGGTGTGGGCGGCAACCGGCGGCCCGCGCACGGCTGGGGTCGTATCACACCGTGGCAGCTGCGCAGCGTGGAGTCGCAGTCGGGTGGTGGCGTGCGGGCGCTGTTCGCGCTTGAGCGCGACGGCATCGCCGCACTGTACTCGGTAGAAGTGGGGGAGGAGCTCGTCCTTACGCTGTCCCTGCGCCGCACCCGCGACGGTGTCGCGGATGCGCCAGTGGAGGCGGCCCTGCACACGTATGTGGCGGTTGGCGACGTCACGGCGGTGGAGGTCACCGGTCTGGAGGGTGCGATCTACCTGGACAAGGTGACCGGCCAGGCGAATCTGACGCAGCGCGGGCCGCTGCGCCTTGCCGGACAGACGGACCGCGTGTACGAGTCGGGAACCCCGGTCACGATCAGTGATCCGGCATACGGCCGCCGCGTGACCGTCACCGGTATGCGTGCACTCAACACCGTGGTGTGGAACCCGTGGAGCGCAGGCGCCGCGTCGATGGCGGATATGGACGACGACGAGTTCGCCTCCATGCTGTGCGTGGAGAGCGCCGTCGTCGGTGCCAACGCCGTCCGCTTGGGGCTCGGGGAGTCGATGTCGCTGGGCACCAGGATCGCCGTCGCACCGCTGTGACGCACGGCACCCGAGCCGGATTTGCTCACCCTGGCCCGGAGCGTGTTAACTTTCGTGCGTCAGCACTGCGGGGCTGTGCCCCGCGGCGGTGATGACAAGTCCGAGTGGCGGAATAGGTAGACGCGCTAGCTTGAGGTGCTAGTGCCTGATTAAAAGGGCGTGGGGGTTCAAGTCCCCCCTCGGACACTCGCGCGAGGGTCGTGGCCAGGGGCCATGGCCCTCGTTTTGTGTATCCCCGAGTTTTTTACTAACGGGTCAGTTAAGCGGTACGGTTCTCGCGGGCTTTCCGTACTCGGTCTCGACAGCCCGCCGCCGCCCTCAACCAAGGAC
>NZ_JAWDJJ010000207.1:0-4166 GCF_032465695.1 Actinomyces sp. MRS3W | reverse complement strand
CCACTGAACCCACGGTTGAGCCGACCGCCGCACCGACGACTGAGCCAACCGCCGAGCCCACAACCGAGCCGACTGCTGGTCCCACGGTTGAACCGACCACTGAACCCACCGTGGCACCTACAGCTTCGGCAAGTGCTTCGGCTACCGCCGCCCCCACGCACAAGACGGGCTTCGACGTTCTCAACGAAGGTCTAGAGGTCGCCCCGCTGGTCGTCACGGACCCGTCCAATGCTGCGACCGATACCAGCGCTACACCCCAACCGACCGCCGACCCGGGCAAGGCGCCTGCGTCGGCTGACACCAACTATGCGAGCCAGGGCTCGGGGAACGCGGACACGGACGCCGTCGACGAATCCGAATCCGATGCACCTCCGACACGTGCCCCCTCGGCACCGGTGCAGAACCCCGACGAACTGGGGCCGGACAATGCGGGTTCCCTTTCCGGCACCCGCCAGGGTGCGGTTGTTACCTTGATTTTCCCGACTTCGAAGGTGACGGAGGGCGATTGGGTGGCGGTGTTCGTCTACCCGGGGGCTACCACCGCCGGCTGGGTGCAGGTCGATGCGGATAACTCCGTGTCCATCGACATATCCGCGCTCGGTCCCGGTAGCTACAAGATCGCCGTCGGCGACCGCGACAGCCAACTACTCGGCTGGGCCCAGCTCGAAATCGCGGAAACGGCGCGTGGTGAGAGCGCGGACGACACCGGTATCACCTTGATCGCAGGCGAGGACCTCATGGGTGATCCCTCGGGAAGCACCGATGACTGGAAGCTCATCGGTGCCGGGGTCCTACTCGCGCTTGGTTTGGTGACCGTTGGCCTTCTCATCCGCCCAGCACTCAACGGCGTAAGAACGCGAGCCAGCCGCCGATAACGTGTATGCTCGTTACCGCAACGTAACGGGAGGAGGGGCTGTGCCACAGCGGCCACAGGTGCGCCCGTCGCGCGGTACACGGCGTCGCACGCTCGTCATGACGTTGGTCGCCTTGCTGGCTGGCTTGCTGACGTTCTTGCCCGGGGGCCACGCACAGGCCGACCCGTCGGCGGGCGACTCGACCACCGGTACCGCCTCCACCGTGAGCCCATCCACGATCGCCCTCGGCGGCACCCTCACGTTCACACTGTCCGGCTTCCCCCAGGGCGCCAGCGTCGACATCCTCATTGACGACGGCATGCTCGTCCCTGACAGCGACGCCGTCGTCGAGGAGCTGACCATAGGAGAGGACGGCACCTACGCGGGTACCGTGGAGCTGCCCGACTATGTGGACAAGGGACCCCACTGGCTGCGGTTCCGGGTCAGCGCCGGCCCCGAGATCCCGACCAATGCGGTGCGTACCCTCGACTACACGAACAAGAGCCCGTACTTCACGGTCGCCGACGTGACGATTATTGGTGGCGAGGCGCAAGCGAACTTGCCCGCGCGCGAGCCGACTGCCGATCCCACGGACGCCGCGCCCACAGCCCCCTCCGCCCCGGCCACATCAGCAACAGATGAGGCAATCGCGTCGGGCAGTGGCACCACCAGTGGGGGTCAGATCACCTCGTCCTTGCCGGTGGTCGGCACGGTGGTTGGCGCATTAGGCGCGGTGCTGGTCGTGCTGAGCCTCATCATCCGGGTGGAGCGGCGCCGCCTGAGCGGCTACGAACGGGAGCTCGAACAGGCCGCCCGGCGCTGAGCGCCTGGACCCGACCGGCGCCGCGTATAGGATCTGCGCGGCGCCCGCCCGTCTCGCGGTGCGCCCCGCCGGGCGCCGGCTCAGTGCCCACAACGGAAGGATTACAGCACCGTGATGCGAACCCGCGAGGCAGGTACCCTGCGCGCCGCCGATATTGGTCAGGTCGTCACTCTCACCGGATGGGTTGATCGCCGCCGCGACCACGGCGGCGTCGCCTTCATCGACTTGCGCGATGCCTCCGGCATCGCCCAGGTGGTCATCCGCGAGGAGGTCGCCCACGACCTGCGTGCCGAGTACGTGCTCAAGGTGACCGGTGAGGTCAGCGCCCGTCCCGAGGGCAACGCCAACCCCAACCTGCCCACCGGTGAGATCGAGGTCGTCGTCTCCGACGTCGAAATCCTCAACCCAGCCGCGGCGCTGCCCTTCCAGGTGTCGGATCACGCCGAGGACTCCGGCCAGGTGGGGGAGGAGACCCGCCTCAAGTACCGCTACCTCGACCTGCGGCGCTCGCCCATGCAACGCGCCATGCGCCTGCGCGCCAAGGTCTCTCAGGCAGCCCGCCGCGTCCTGGACGGCCACGACTTCGTCGAGATCGAAACACCCACACTCACCCGCTCCACCCCCGAGGGCGCCCGCGACTTCCTGGTTCCGGCCCGGCTGGCCCCCGGTTCCTGGTACGCGCTGCCCCAGAGCCCCCAGTTGTTCAAGCAGCTGCTCATGGTGGCCGGCATGGAGCGCTACTACCAGATCGCCCGCTGCTACCGTGACGAGGACTTCCGCGCCGACCGCCAGCCGGAGTTCACCCAGCTCGACGTCGAGATGAGCTTCGTCGACCAGGAAGACGTCATCGCGGTGGCCGAGGACATCCTGCGGGAGGTCTGGGCCCTCATCGATTACGACCTGCCCACCCCGATCCCGCGGATGACGTACAAGGACGCCATGGAGAAGTACGGCACCGATAAGCCGGACCTGCGCTTCGGCTGCGAGCTGGTGGACCTCACGAACTTCTTCAAGGACACCACCTTCCGCGTGTTCCAGAACGAGTACGTGGGAGCCGTGGTCATGCCCGGCGGCGCCTCCCAGTCCCGACGCACCTTCGACGCCTGGCAGGAGTGGGCTCGCCAGCGCGGCGCCCGCGGCCTGGCCTACGTCACGGTGGCCGACGACGGCACGCTCGGTGGGCCGGTCGCCAAGAACATCACCGATGCCGAACGCGCCGGCCTCGCGCAGGCCGCCGGAGCGAAGCCGGGTGACTGCATCTTCTTCGCGGCCGGCGCCGTGGACGCCTCACGTGCCCTGCTCGGCGCCGCCCGCCTGGAAATCGGCAAGCGCTGCGGCCTCATTGACGAGGGCGCCTGGTCCTTCGTCTGGGTGGTGGACGCCCCCCTGTTCAAGCCGTCCGCAGAAGCCAAGGCGGAGGGAGACGTGGCTCTGGGCAAGTCCGCCTGGACCGCCGTCCACCACGCCTTCACCTCGCCCAAGCCGGAATGCCTGGACAGCTTCGACACCGATCCGGGAAGCGCACTCGCCTATGCCTACGACATCGTGTGCAACGGCAACGAGATCGGCGGCGGTTCCATCCGTATCCACCGCCGCGACGTACAGGAACGCGTCTTCAAGGTCATGGGCATTGGGGAGGCGGAAGCCCAGGAGAAGTTCGGCTTCCTGCTGGACGCCTTTGCCTTCGGCGCCCCGCCGCACGGCGGCATCGCCTTCGGCTGGGACCGCATTGTCGCCCTGCTGACCGGCGCCGAATCCATCCGCGACGTCATCGCCTTCCCCAAGTCGGGCGGCGGCTATGACCCGCTCACCGACGCGCCGGCACCGATCACGCCGGAGCAGCGCAAGGAGGCCGGCGTCGACGCCGTTCCCGAGCAGGACGACTGACGGGTTCAGCTGCGGGCAACCATGCTGGCGCGATGGCGGGCGAGGGCCTTTGCGGTCCCGCCCGCCGTCGCGCCGCTTGGACTAGATGACGAGTTCCAGGGGCGTGGGTAGGGGCAGCCCGACCCCGCGCCCCGCCGCGTCAATCACCGAGCCCGGCGGCCGGTCAGCAGCCCCCAGGTGACGACGACGGCGCTTGCCGCCAGCTGCACCACCAGCAGCGGCGTCGTCGTCCACCCTGCGGCCACCAGCGCCCCGGGCAAGCCGGCAATGAGGGCCGCATCGGGGCCGCTAATAAGCATCTCCACTGCTCCAGGAGGCACGGCTCCCACCGGGGTGGACACCAGCCCCAGGGAGAAGTTGGGGCTCGGCCGGAACCCGGAGCGCAGCGCGACCCCACCCCAGCCGCATCCCGCCGCCAGAACCATGCCCAGGTCGGTCCAGCTAGTGATGTAGGCGCCCAGTGCCGCAGCGGCCCACACCGTCATGACTGCGGCGGGCACAAGCAGGTGGCCGAGCCGGACCACCAGGGGAGACACGGGCCAGGAAACATCGACCCCGCCGTCGAACCAGGCTCTCCGGCTGGGCTCGGCAACGGCGAGGGT
>NZ_JAWDJJ010000206.1:0-21657 GCF_032465695.1 Actinomyces sp. MRS3W | reverse complement strand
GGTCTACGCCGCCCAGGCCCGCCGCTACGCCACCTTTGTGCGCAATCACGACGGCAACGAGATTGTCCGCATCGCCGGCGGCGCCAACGTGGACGACTACGCCTGGACCGACGCGCTCATGCGCGACCTGGTGTGCGATACCTGTCCCAAGTCCGAGCCCGGCCCCTACCAGGCAATCAGCCTGCACTCCTACACCTTCCGCGACACCTTCGAGAACAAGGGCGAGGCCCGCGGCTTCTCCACCGACGAGTGGTATGCCACCTTCGCCAACGCTTGGTGGATGGACGAGCTCATCACTCGCCACTCCACGATCATGGATCGCTACGATCCCTTCCGCAAGGTCGGGCTCGTCGTGGACGAGTGGGGCGCCTGGTGGGATGCGAAACCGGGCACGAATCCGCATTTCCTCCAGCAGGACAACACGCTGCGCGACGCGCTCATCGCCTCGCTGCACTTCGACATCTTCCACCGCCACGCCGAACGCGTCACGATGGCGAACCTCGCCCAGACCGTCAACGTGCTCCAGTCACCGATCCTCACCGACGAGGCCACGGGCCAGCTCATCCTGACCCCCACCTACCATGTCTTCGCCATGAACGTCGGCCACCACGACGCGACCCGGCTCGACGTGCGTTGGGTGGACGACCTGCCCGTCCGTGCCGACGACGGCGCCCGTCCCTTCCCCCTGGTATCGGTCTCCGCCTCCCGCACGCAGACAACGGCGCTCATCTCGGCCACCAACCTCGACGCCGACGCCGCCCACACGATCCGGCTCGATCTGCGCGGCGTCCCCGCCAAGGTGGACAGCGCACTGGTGCTCACCGCCGCTGAGCTCGATGCGCGCAACACCCCCGAGGCGCCCGACGCCGTCGTCCCGGTTGCCTTCAACGACTGGCGCATGGCCGACGGCGTCGTAGAGCTCGCGCTCCCGCGCGCGTCTTACGTGACCGTCTCACTGACACTGGGCAGCTGAGCTCGCGAGAGGCCCCGCCCACAAGTGCCGACGTCGCCATAAACACCCGCATTGACGAGTGCGACGCCCAGGCGCGTCTCTGGCAGGTGCCGCGCAACGTCTACCGCGCCGGAGCGGTCGGCGAGTATCTGCTGGCTCAGCTGGGCCAGGTGCGTGAGGCAGCTACCGCTACACGCCGATTGCGACGGCGCCCGTCATCTCGGTTCACACGCGCGCCCGAGCCGGGCGACCGTGATCGGACGGGAGTGCCCGGAGAACAGTAGCGTCTCGCCCGGGAGCGTCAGCAGCCTGGTCTGGAGGCTCTCATGCAGCTTGTCCGCATCTCCTGTAGGGAAGATGGTCAGTCCGGGCCCGCCCTCGTAGACCGTGTCGCCCACCAGCACAAAACCGGCCTGCTCATAGTAGAAGGCGCATGAATCATCGGTATGCCCGGGAACATGCAGGATCTGAAGCGCGACTTCTGGGTTCGCATCAAGGGTCAGGCGGTCGTCTTGCTGGAACTTTCCCACGCCGCGAACCCGCAAGGGTGCACCGTGCCTGGCAGATAGATTCAGATACGGGTCGCTCAGGTAGCGGTCAGAGTCCGCGTGGGCCAGCACGGGGACGCCCAGGGCATCACGCAGCTCATTCACCGCGCCAATGTGGTCGAAGTGCCCGTGCGTGAGCAGGATGGCCTCCACGGTCCATCCGTGCCCACGCACGGCGCTCAGAAACAGATTCGCCTGGGCGCCAGGGTCAATGAGGAACGCATGTCCCGTCTCCTCGTCGACGACGAAGTACCCATAGGTGGCAAACACCCCCTGAGCCAAAAGCGGGCGAACCTGCACGGTCATCAGAGCGCGCACCCATCCGGGCCACAAGCCCCGCCCTCGGCGGTACCCACCGCGAGCGCCGCGTCGTGCGCGTTCACGAGGACACGGCTCATCTCCTCAACCGGCTGACAGCCAGAGATCACATATTTGCCGTCCACCACGAAAAACGGAACAGCGTTGACGCCCATGACCTGGGCCTCTCGCTCATCGGCACGCACGGCATCGGCGTACTCGTCGCTGGACAGTACGCGTTCGACGTCCGCCTCTGGCAACCCCGCCCGCACAGCCAAACGACGCAGAACAGCATGGTCGGACATGACCTCGTTGTCCACAAAGTAGGCATGGAAGCAAAGCTCCTCGAAGCGGGTATTGCCCAGCTCGTGGGCGAGCTTTGTCAGCCGATGTGCATCGAGCATGTTGGTGTTGCGCGTGGTGGCGTAGTTGAAGTCGATGCCCTCAGCTCGCCCCATCGCACTGATGGAGTCGATGCGCTGGCTGGCTGCCGCCTTGGTCAGGCGGTACTTCCTGGCGAACCGGTCAAGCGTAGTTCCTTGTACCTCACGGGGCGCGTCCGGATAGAGCTCGAAGGCCTTCATCTCCACCTCGACGTCGTTGGTCAGCCCCAGCGAGTCGATCGCCTTGTGTAGGCGGGTCTCGCCGACATAGCAGTACGGGCATGCGAAGTCTGACCAGTAGGTCACCTTCATGTGTTCCTCCTCGTGGTTGCGGTGCGCCGGCACGCGACCCGCGCGTCTGGAGCAACTGTCGCTCACCGCGCTATGGTTTCGCTAGTACTGTCTTTTTCTGTAGTACTAGCAGTGCCAGCGAGAGGAGCAGCATGGACAAGACCCTCAAGATCGAGTGGTGCCCTGCAATTTCGTCCCTGCAGAAGGTCGTCGGCGGCAAGTGGAAGATCGAGATCCTCTTTTACGTCGCCCTGGCCGGGGTCAGGCATTTCGGCCAGTTGAAGCGGTGTCTGCGCGGCATTTCGGACTCGACCCTGTCCAAGCAGCTGCGGGAGCTGGTCGCGGACGACTTTCTGGAGCGTATCGACTACGGCGAGGTACCTCCTCGCGTGGAGTACCGGCTGACCCGGCGCGGAGAGAGTTTCAAGCCTCTTATCCAGGCCATGTGGGACTGGAGCGAGGCGGAGTTCGAGTTTTCGCGTGCCGAGGCCGAGCAGATGCACGCCGCCCGCGAAGCCCTGGGGGTGCCCCAGGTGCGGTGAGGTTCCTCAGCCGCGCGGTACCCGCACGACGACGGCATCGGTGACCCCGAGTTTATCCGCTCCTCCCAGCGGGGTTCCGCCGAGCATGTCGGCCACATCGGCGGAGCTCCCGAGGTCGCGGTTCCCGCGGTTGGTCAGGGTCCAGTAGTCGACCCCATCACCGCGACGAACCGCGGCGATGACCTCGCCGCGCAACGGCTCGGGCAGGTCCGGTTCAATACCGGCGGCCGCGAGCAACTCGGTTACCACGCCGGCCAGGTCCTCGTCCTCCAGGCGCGTGGACACATATGTCGCCGATCCCTCTCCCACCGCGCGCCGCGTGACCGCGGGAGCACCGGCAGCGGCGCCACGCGCCTGTTCATAGCAGCGCAGCACCTGCACGGACGGATCGGTCACCGTCACCTCCTCGCTCCACATGCGGCCGGTGGCACCATTGGAGAGCACGGCAACGTCGCCGTCGAGCAGAGGAGAGAACTCCTCCACACGGATGCCGAGCAGGTCGCGCAGCGCACCGGGGTAGCCGCCGAGAATGACGTGATCGTGCTCGTCCACGGTCCCGGAGAAGTAGGTCGTCACCAGGTGGCTGCCGCCCACGACGGCGGTGCGCAGGCGCTCGGCCAGTTCGGTGGGCACAACGTGCAGCAGCGGGGCGACAATGACGTCGTAGGCGGCCAGATCGTTGTGCGGGGTCACGACGTCGACGCGCAGCCCCGCACTCACCAGGGCCCGGTACCAGTCCAGTGCCTGCCCGCGGTAGTCCAGGCGCGTATGCGGCAGGAACTCCTGGGTGAGCGACCACCAGGACTCGTAGTCGATGACGACCGCCGCGCGAGCGCGCACGGATTGGCTCCCCGCGATTTCAGAGAGGTCCGTCAGTGTCCGCCCCAGAGCGACGACGTCGCGGAACAGGCGGGAGTCCGCCCCGGCGTGCGGCAGTAGCGCCGCGTGATACTTCTCGGCGCCCGCCCGGGAGGCCCGCCACTGGAAGAAGCAGATGGCGTCCGCGCCATGCCCGAGGTGGGTCAGGCTGTCCCGGGCCAGTTCCCCGGGGAGCTTGGGCGGGTTGACAGGGCGCCAGTTGACGGCGGAGGTGGAGTGCTCCATGAGCCACCAGGGTCGGCCGGCCGCGATGGCGGAGGTGAGCGAGGCGGAGAAGGCGAGCTCGTCGATCCCGCCGGGGCGGGAGTCCAGGTAGTGGTCGTTGGAGACGAAGTCGACGTCGTCGGCCCAGCTGGGATAGTCCATCGCGGCGGTGTCGCCCATGACCATGAAGTTGGTGGTGATGGGGATTTCTGGCGTGATGGCCCGCAGCACCTCGCTTTCGGCGCGCAGATAGTTGCGTAGCGCGTCGGAGGAGAACCGGCGGAAGTCGAGCAGCTGGGTGGGGTTGGGTTCGGATGCGGCCAGGCGGGGTGGAAGGATCTCCTCCCACCGGTGGTAGATCTGCGACCAGAAGGCCGTCCCCCAGGCGTCGTTGAGCGCCTCCAGCGTCGCATACCGCTCACGCAGCCAGGCTCGGAAGGCGGCTGCAGCGTCGTCGGAGTAGTCGTAGGCGTTGTGGCAGCCGAGCTCGTTGTTGACGTGCCAGGCGACCAGTGCGGGGTGATTCCCGTAGCGCTCGGCCATGCGCCGGGTCAGCTCCAGCGCATAGCGACGGAACACGGGTGAGGTGGGGCGCCACTGCTGCCTGCCTCCTGGCCAGAGGGTCTCACCCGTGCGGGTCGTGGGCAGTACCTCCGGGTGCTTGGCCGTGAGCCACGCGGGCGGGGAGGCGGTGGAGGTGGCCATGTCGACGTCGATGCCGGCCTGCGCCAGCAGGTCCATGATCCTGTCCAGCCAGCCGAAATCCCACCTGTCCTCATCGGGCTGGATGTGCGCCCAGGAGAAGACCGGCAGGGTGACCACCGTGATCCCGGCTCGCTGCATGAGGGCAATGTCTTCTGCCCAGGTGGTTTCGGGCCACTGATCGGGGTTGTAGTCGGCGCCGAAGTGGATGGCGGTGTCCTCGCGACGCGGACGCCGGGGGAAGCTGGGGCGGGTGGTGTTGCTGTTCATCATGCTCTGTCTGATCGCGGGCCGGTCGTGAGCCGGTCTTTCCGGTGATGTGCGGCGGCGCGCCCAGGAGCTGAGGCATATGCCCCGTCCTGCGGCGCGCCGCCCCTGGGCGGGTCAGGAGACCGTGAAGCCCTGCTGGTTGCCGTAGCTGATGCAGGCCTCCTGCCAGGCGGTCAGGCCGTCGGCAATGGAGGTAGCACCCTTGGACTCATAGGCCTTGCCCACGGAGTCGTTGAAGATGGAGTTGGCGTATGCCTGGAAGGGCAGGAAGGACCAGCCTTCGGTGACGGCTGCGGCGCTGTCGGCGAAGATCTCGTTGGCCTTCTGCCCGCCGAAGTACTCGAACTCGGTGCCCAGGAACTCCTCGCTGGTCAGGTCGGCGGTGGTGGCCGGGAATGCCCCATTCGCGATGCGGCTGGCGACGCCGGCTCCGGCATTGGCGTACTCGATGAAGTGGTAGGCGAGTGCCTGTTTCTCGCTGGCCGCAGTGACGGCGAGGGAGGAGCCGCCCATTTCTGAGGAGGCGTTCTCCCCTGCTGTCCAGGCCGGCAGCGGCGCCACCCGCCATTTGCCGGCAGCCGCCTCCACACCGCCTACGAAGGATGCGGGCATCCAGGCCCCCATGGCGAGGGAGGCGATGGTGCCGTCACCCAGGCCCCGGTACCACTCATCGGACCAGTCGGCGCAGGGGTAGAGTAGTCCCTCCTCGATGAGGGTGGTCCACAGTTCGGCGTACTTCTGGGAGGTCTCCTCGCTGAAGTCGATGCCGACGGTGGTGCCGTCCACCGTGTAGGGGCGGGCGCCGGCCTGCCACAGCAGGGAGAGCGTCTTGACGGCGTCGCCGATGTCGTTGGCGATGTAGTGGTCCGGGTTGGCGGCGTGGATGGCGCGGGCGGCCTCGAGGTACTCCTCCCACGTGGTGGGCACCTCCACCCCCGCCTCGTTGAACACTTCCTCGTTGTAGAACAGGGCCATCGGGCCGGAGTCCATGGGCAGGCCGAAGATGCCATCCTCGGAGGCAACCGATGACCAGGGGCCGGCGGAGTAGGAGTCGGCCAGGTCGGCGGCGCCGAAGGCGGTCAGGTCAGCGAGCGATTCGGACAGGGAGAACTGCGGCAGGGCGTAGTACTCGATCTGGGCGATGTCGGGGATGCCGGATCCGGCGGAGATGGCGTTCTGCAGCGCCGTGTACTCCTCCACGTTCGTGCCCGCGTTGACGAGATCCACCTTGACGTTGGGGAAGGCCTGCTGGTACTCGGCGACGACGTCGGTCAGGGTGGGTTCCCAGGACCAGATGAGTAGTTCGCCGCCGGCCTCGGCTGCGGCGGCGGCCGCCGAGGGATCGACGGAGGCGGCGGTATCGGAACCGGAGTCGGAGCCGCCGCAGGCGGCCAGGGTGAGGGATAGGGCTGAGGTGCCGAGCGCGGTCAGTGCGCCGCGACGGGTGAGAAGAACGGACATGGTGTTGCCTCTTGTCGTGACGGGGTGGAACGTGGTGGGGGATGGTGAATAAGAAGCTTCGCCCCGGGGCGTCCCCGATCGAGGACGAGGCGGGGCGGTCAGGAAACCGTGAAGCCCTGCTGGTTGCCGTAGGCGATGCAGGCTTCCTGCCAGGAGGCCAGGCCGTCAGCAATCGTGGTAGCGCCCTTGGTGGTGTAGGCCTTGCCGACGTGATCGTTGAAGACCGAGTTGGCGTAAACCTGGAAGGGCAGGTACTGCCAGCCCGGGACCACGTCCTTGGCCGCCTGGGAGAGAACCTCATTGGCCTTCTGACCGCCGAAGTACTCGAACTCCTTGCCCAGGAACTCCTCGGAGTCCAGCTCAGCCGTCGTCGAGGGGAAGGCGCCGCCGTCGATGCGGATCTGGATGCCTTCCTCAGCGGAGCAGAACTGCACGAATGAGTAGGCCAGGGCCTGCTTCTCGGAAGCAGCCATGACCGCGAGCGAGGAGCCGCCGTTCTCCGCGCAGGCCGGCGTGTCGGCGTCCCAACGGGGCTGGGGCGCCACGCGCCACTTGCCCGCGGCGTTCGGCACGGAGGAGGTGAAGTTGCCGGGCATCCAGGCTCCAGTGACGAGGGTGGCGATGGTGCCGTCGCCGAGCCCCTGGAACCACTCGTCGGTCCAGCCGGAGATCGGCGCCAGCAGGCCTTCCTTGATGAGGGTGGTCTGAAGCTCGGAGTACTTCTCCGCCTCGGCACCGGAGAAGTCAATGGTGACAGTGGTGCCGTCAACCGTGTAGGGCTTCGCCCCGGCCTGCCACAGTCCGGATAGTGTCGAGCCGGCGTCGCCGGTGTCATTGGCGATGTACTTGGTCGGGTCGGCCTCGTGGATCTTGCGGGCGGCGTCGAGGTATTCATCCCATGTCGTCGGGATCTCGATGCCGAGCTCGGTGAAGACCTCCTCGTTGTAGAACATGGCCATCGGGCCCGAGTCCAGCGGCAGCCCGTACACGCCTTCGCCGGTGTGCACGGAGCTCCACGGCCCCTCGGTGAAGGTGCCCTCGTAGTCGGCGGCACCGAACTGGGTGAGGTCCGCCAGCGACTCGGAGATGGAGAACTGCTGCAGCGCGTAGTACTCGACCTGGGCGACATCAGGGCCGCCCTTGCCCGCGGAGATCGCGTTTTGCAGGGAGGTGTACTGGTCGGCGGAGGTGCCGACGTTCGTGACCGTCACCTTGACGTTCGGGTATTTCTCCATGAACGCCTCAGCGCAGGGCTCAATGGTGTTGTCCCATGCCCACACGAGCAGCTCACCGCCGGCCTCGGCGGCGGACGCGGCGGCCGATGGGTCGGCCTGGACAGCCTCGTCCGACGGCGAGGATTCCGAGCCGCAGGCGGCCAGCGCGGCCGCGCTAGCACCGGCCACGGCGACGGCGGAGGTGGCGCGGAGGAACATTCGACGATCGATCCTCATGAGTTTTCCTTTCCAGATCGCACCTTCATGGTGCTGGTGGGAGTGTTGTGGGTTGTCGGTGTTATCCGAAGAGACCGCGGAGACTGCCACGGGTGGCGGCCCAGCGCCGTCGTCATTCCTTGACGCCGCCGGAAGCAAGACCCGCCTGCCAGAAGCGCTGCAGGCTGAGGAAGGCGGCAATAAGCGGAATGATCGTGAGCAGGGAGGCGGTGATGACCAGGTTGAAGATCGCCTGCCCACCGGCGGTCGCCGCCTGAGCGTTCCAGGCGTTCAGACCAATGGTGAGCGGATACCAGTTGGCGTCTTTGAGCATGATCAGCGGGAGGAAGTAGTTGTTCCAGGTGGCCACGATGGCAAACAGGGCAACCGTGACGATCCCCGGGCCGAGCAGCGGCAGAGCCACTTGCCGGAAGGTGCGGAACTCGCTCGCGCCGTCGATCCGGGCCGCCTCAAGCAGCTCGGTGGGAACGGCGTCGCGCGTGAACTGCCACATGAGGTACAGGCCGAAGGGCGAGATGAGCGACGGGATAATGACCGACCAGGGCGTGTTGGTCAGCCCCAGCTTGGCGAACATAAGGAAGGTGGGCACCGCCAGAGCCGTGCCCGGAACGGCGACGGCACCGATGACGATCGCGAAGACGGCATTCTTGCCGGGGAAGTTGAACTTGGCCAGGCCGTACCCGGCCAGGACCGACAGCAGCACAGAACCGCCGGCCCCCAGGACCACGTACATGAGCGTGTTGAGGAACCAGCGCACGAACTGGCCATTGTTGTAGGTCAGGGTCTCCTTGATGTTGTCCCATAGGGCGAAGTCGTGGCCGAACCACAGCCCGAAGGTGGAGAAGAGGTCGCCCTGGGTCTTGGTGGAGGAGATGAACAGCCACAGCAATGGCAGGTAGGTGTAGATGAGCATGAGGCCCATGACGAGGGTGAGCACCCAGCTCTTACGTGGGTTCTCGACGTTGTAGCCGCGGTGGGCGACGGCGGGCGCAGTGGTTTTCTTGCTCATGGCTCAGTTCTCCCGGTTCCCGCGCAGCTGGACGAGGTAGGCCACGGCCATGGTGATCAGGCCCATGACGATGGCGACGGTGGCCGAGTAGTTGTACTGCTGGCCGGCGAAGGAGAGGTTGTAGGCGTAGTAGTTGGGCGTGTAGTACGTGGTGATTGCGTTGGGGGCCAGGCTCTGGAGGATCGAGGGCTCATTGAACAGCTGGAAGGAGCCGATGATCGAGAAGATCGTGGCGATACCGAGAGCGCCGCGCAATGCCGGGATCTTGATGGCGGTGATGATGCGCCACTCGCTTGCGCCGTCGATCGCGGCGGCCTCGTAAAGGCTGTGCGGGATGGTCTTGAGCGAGGAGTAGAAGATCAGCATGTTGTAGCCGACGAACTCCCAGGTGACGATGTTTCCGATCGACACCAGGATGATGTTGGCGCCCAGGGGGTCGGGGATGTTCACGCCGAGGAAGTCGGACAGGGAGCCGACCAGCCCGAAGCGGTTGCCGTACATGAAGCCCCACATGAGCGCGGCGACCACGGCGGGGACGGCGTAGGGCATGAAGATGGAGATGCGGAAGAAGGCGGTGCCGTGCAGCTTGAGGGAGTCGATCGCCAGCGCCGCTAGCAGCGAGAGCGTGAGCATGATCGGCACCTGGACCACGAGGAACAGCGCCACCCGGCGGAATGCCTCCCAGAACTGCGGGTCGGCCAAGAGCTGGGCGTAGTTGTCCAGCCCGACGAACTGGTTGCCGCCCACCATCCGCTTTTGGAACAGACTCAGGTAGATCGAGTAGAAGATGGGGGCCAGGAAGACGAAGGCGAAGACCACCATGAAGGGGCCGACAAAGCCCCACCCGGTCCAACTGCGTTTACGACGTCTTTCGGGCACCTGATCTTGTTGGGCGGCACCGGGTGTGCTCGCTGCGACGGGGATCGCCGACATCCTTGTCCTTCCGTCTCTGCACTGAGCGGAGTGGCGTGAGAGTGGATGTTTGCGCAATCAGGCGCAGCAACACGGATGGTTGCGCAAACATTATGAACGGGTGTTACCTTGTCACATCACAACCGACCATGTCAACCAACCCACCCCGATACACCGCTTGTTGCTACCCCGGAGGAGATCCCATGCCCAGCCGACGCCGACGTCAGGTCTCGATGGCAGATGTGGCGCAGGCGGCCGGCGTCTCAGCACAAACCGTCTCCCGCGTCTCCAACGGTTATGAGGGAGTTGTTCCCGAGACCCGCGAGCGAGTCATTGCCGCCATGCGGCAGCTCGGCTACCGCCCGAACGCGGCCGCCCGCGCACTCAAACGCGGCAGCTTCCACAACATCGGCGTGGTCATGTTCGATCTGACAACGACGGGGAATACCTCCACCCTCGCTGCGATTTCCGAGTCGGCTTCGGCCTACGGCTACACCGTCACCCTGCTGTCCCCCCAAACCCGCACCTCGGCATCAGTCTCCGGCGCCTTCGACCGCCTGCACGAACTACTGGTCGACGGTGTCATCCTCATCATGGAATCCATGCCCGATGACCCCGAAGGCACCTCCTTCACCCTCCCCGACGTCGATCACCTCGTCGTCGTCGACTCCGCTCTCGGCTCCAACCAAGCCGTCGTCGACACCGACCAGGCCGCAGGCACCCGTTCCGCCGTCGAGCACCTACTGGCACTAGGCCATCAAACCGTCCACCACATCACCGGCCCCGCCCACTCCTATTCGGCGCAGCGCCGCGAAAAGGCATGGCGCGAAGTACTCACCGAAGCCGGACGGCGGATACCCGAGCCCGCCCATGGCGACTGGTCGGCCGCCTCCGGATATCAGGCTGCGCGCGCACTGTTGGAAGACCCGACCTGCACCGCCATCTTCTGCGGCAACGATGAGATGTCACTCGGGCTTCTGCACGCCGCCCAGGACCTGGGTCGACGCGTCCCGGAAGACCTGTCGGTGGTGGGCTTCGACGATATCCCCCTCGCCGCCGACTTCGCTCCCCCACTGACCACCGTGCATCAGGACTTCGCCGGCATGGGCCGGGCCTGCATGGCTCGCCTGGTGCGCATGATGAGTACCGGCGTGGCCGAGATCGGCCAGGAGCTCGTGCCGACCTCGCTGATCGTGCGCGCCTCCACCGCGGCGCCACGGCCGCGATGATAAGCGCCCATGTCCACGGCCACCCTCACGTATACAATGTTGACATGGCCGTTCTTGGCGACCCCATCTCAGTACGGCTCCCTGCAAGCCTGCGCGAGCGCATCACAATGCTTGCCAGTGCCACACGGAGGAGCCAGGGCGATATTGTGCGCGAGGTTCTCGAGCGCAATCTGGAGTCTCTAGAGTGGGAAACGCGCATTGCGCAGCGCTCCGCCGCCCACCGCTCCGGAGTCACCGAGGCCATCCCGGCCGCGCAGGTAGATGAAGAGTTGGGCCTCGTCGGCACTCCCGCGGCCGACGCCCTTGAGGATATTTCATGACTCAGTGGCAGCTCGAGTACGACCGTCACGTCGTGCGCTGGCTGCGTAAGACCGACCCGCAGATAGCCCGACGGATCAGGGATGCGTTGACCGCGGTCGTGCAAACCGGAGATCCTCGCATTCGCGGCAAAGCACTGAGCGGCTCTCTCGCGGGCCTGTGGCGATACCGCATTGGAGACTACCGGGTCATCTGCGACATCTACGACGACCGCCTCGTGGTTCTGGTCATTGAGATCGGCAACCGCGACCACATTTCCGACTGATGCATAGAACACGCGCGACGTGGCGATATCAAGGTTGCACAGGCGCTCTAGCATGGCAACGCCCGGGTGCCCACAGGCGCGTCGCGATAACCGATCCAACCGCCAGCTGTCTTCGCCCTACTTTTGTCCTGCGCTGCGGAGGCTTTCCCTCCGGTGTGCGGCTTGGCAGGCGGGAGTGTCGGCCGCCGGCACGCGCCCGCTGGGCGCCATGCGACCGCGCTGCCGCGCGGTTTCCGGCGCGGCGCTCAGTCTCGGACCTGAACGCGGGGCGCGGCACGGTCCACGAGCTGGTCGACGACGACGAATAAGGTCTGGACCCCGGAAGCTTGAGACGACTACGTCTGGTGGCAATCGCAGGACCCCAAGACGCTCAGGCGCATCAACGTGCTCGTGAAGGACATCGAGCGCGTTGACTCCTTCGAGGGACTCGGCAAGCCGGAGCCGTTGCACAGCAACCTCGCCGGCTTCTGGTCGCGTCGCACCGACGCGCAGAACCGCCTCATCTACCGCGTCGTGGGAGCCAATCTGGAAATTGCCCCCTGCAGATCGCATGACAGGGAGCATTGAGCCTTTCTCATCAGGACGGGAGCGGCGAGGCCCACATGCGGCCGCGCGATTTCTCACCACGCCTACGAACACGAAGAGTATTGACAACCATCGGCATCGGTCAGGAGGCCCGTCGGCCGCCCTATTCGGATCAGACGCACACCCAATTGTGGAGCCCTCACCCAGAATCCGCATGATTCCGCCGATTCAGGATCTCGCGCCGAATAGATGACACCCCTCCGGTGTGCGCCGGAAGCCTCGGCGCACACCGGAGCACCATCACCCCATTCAGTGACATCCACCGACTTCGCGTAATTCCAACGAAAAACCCGATATGGATAGATCTGTCCTGACAACTCCTGTGTGCGCCGGGCGGACGGGGCCGACGCAGTACCGCTCGCCGGCCAAGGTTGGCCGGCGAGCGGTGTTTCGGCACGTCACTTGTGCCGGTTTCGGCACGTCATGAGTGCCGGTCTCGGTGAGGGGGTCAGACGCCGCTGCGGCGCTTGCCGATGATGTCGACGGCCACGGCGAGGACGAGCACGAGCCCCTTAATGGCCTGCTGCCAGGCCGAGTCGACCGCCATAATGGACAGCCCCATATTGAGCACGCCCATGATGAGCGCACCAATGATGGCGCCCGATACCCGGCCAACTCCGCCTGAGACGGCCGCCCCACCGATGTAGGCGGCGGCGATGGCATCCATCTCGTAGAGGTTGCCGGCGGTGGAGACCGCCGCGCCTGCGCGCGAGGTGGTGACGATGGCGGCGAGGGAGGCGAGGAAGCCCATGTTGACGAACACCATGAAGTCAACCCGCCGCACGTTGACGCCCGACAGCCGGGCGGCCCTGAGGTTGCCACCGACGGCGTAGATGTGGCGTCCGAACACGGTCTTGTTCATGACGAAGGAGTAAATGAGGATGACCGCGCCGACGATGACCAGGACAATCGGGGTGCCTCCGGCCGAGTAGGCCAGCAGCATGGTGAAGAAGCCGATGGCAACGGCGAAGACGATGAGGCGCAGCGCGGTTGCCCCGGCCGAGTCCACGGGACGCCCCGCGGCACGATTGCGGCGACGGCTCCGCAGCTGGGTGATCACCAATCCGGCAATCGCCACGAGGCCAATGAGGATGGTGACGCCGTCGTAGTTCTTGAGATAGCCGAGCCAGGCGGGCAGCGACCCGTTGGCAATGCTGATGAAGCTGGACGGCAGGCCGGAAACGGTGCGCTGGACCAGGACCACCGTCAGGCCGCGGAAGATGAGCATGCCGCCCAGGGTGACGATGAAGGCGGGAATCTCCATGATGGCCACCCAGAAGCCCTGCCAGCAGCCGATGAGCAGCCCGATGACGATGGCTGCGACGACGGCCACCGGCCAGGGAATGCCCGCGTTGACCACCATGAGGCCGATAACGCCGCCGATGAATCCGACGATCGACCCGACTGACAGGTCGATGTGGCGGGCGATAATGATCATGACCATGCCGACGGCGAGGATCATGACATAGGCGTTCTGCTGGATGAGGCTGGCGACGTTGTTGGGGGCGAGCAGCAGACCACCGGTGAGGATCTGGAAGAAGATAATGATGGCCACCAGGGCGGCGAGAATGCCGTACTGGCGTAGGTTGCGCCCCAGCGAGTCACGCAGATTGAGCCCCATGCCGGAGGTGCCCTTCGGACGATCCTGCCGGGAGACGGCACCCGACTCCCCAGCGCTGGTTGCACCTGCCTGGTTGACTGATTTAGCCTCGCTCACCGGTTTGCTCCTTCCTGATCCGCGCGCACGGGGGCGTCCTTGTCGATGGTCATGAGTTTCATGAGGTTCTCCTGGGTGGCCTCGGCCCGGGGCATCTGCCCGGTGATCCGGCCCTGGCTCATTGCGTAGATGCGGTCGCAGATCCCCAGCAGCTCGGGGAGCTCGGAGGAGATGACGAGGATCGCCTTACCGGAATCGGCCAGTTGGTTGATGATTTGGTAGATCTCGTATTTCGCGCCGACGTCGATGCCGCGCGTGGGTTCATCGAGGATGAGGACGTCGGGATCGGAGAAGATCCATTTGGCCAGCACGACCTTCTGCTGGTTGCCTCCGGACAGGGAACCGACCGGGGTGGACAGCGAGGTGGTTTTGGTGCGCAGCTCACGCCGATAGCGCTCGGCGACCTCCGCCTCCGCGCCGTCGTCGACGACGCCGTGGGAGGCGACCTTCTCCAGGGCGACGGCGGTCGTATTCGTCTTGACGTCCTGGATGAGGTTGAGGCCCAGCACTTTGCGGTCTTCGGTGACGTAAGCCAGGCCGTTGTCGATGGCCTGCCTAACGGTCGCGGTGGAGATCTCCTTGCCGTCCTTGTACACGGTGCCCGAGATGTCGGTGCCCCAGGCATGGCCGAACACGCTCATGGCCAGTTCGGTGCGGCCAGCCCCCATAAGCCCGGCCAGCCCGACGATTTCGCCCCGCCGCAGGGTCAGTGCGGCGTCGTCGACGACTTTCCGAGTGGTGTCGATGGGGTGGTGCACCGTCCAATTGCGGATCTGCAGTACTTCCTCGCCGACTGTCGACGTGTGCTCGGGGAAGCGGCGGGACAACTCGCGTCCCACCATGAGGCGGATGATTTCATCCTCGTCGATGCTCCCCTCGCCGTGAAGTGGCGCCGTGCGGATGGTACGGCCGTCTCGGATGACGGTGGTGCGGTCGGCAACGCGCGCGATCTCGGCAAGTTTGTGAGAGATCATGACCATGGTGATGCCGCGGTCGCGCAGACCACGCATGAGGTCGAGCAGGTGGGCGGAGTCGTCGTCGTTGAGGGCGGCGGTGGGCTCGTCGAGGATGAGCAGGCGCACGTCCTTGGACAGGGCCTTGGCGATCTCTACCAGTTGCTGCTGGCCGACGCCGAGGTCGGCGATCCGCGTCTGCGGCTGGATGTCGAGGCCAACTTCGCGCAGAAGCTCGCTGGCGGCCTCATTGGTGGCATCCCAATCAATGACGCCGCGAGTGGCCTTCTCGTTGCCCATGAAGATGTTCTCCGCCACGGACAGGTACGGGCTCAGGGCGAGCTCCTGGTGGATGATGACGATGCCGACGGCCTCCGAGTCGCGGATGGAGCGGAACTCGCGCAGTTCGCCGTCGTAGTAGATATCGCCGTCGTAGGTGCCTCGCGGCCATACTCCGGACAGCACATTCATGAGGGTGGACTTGCCGGCGCCGTTCTCCCCGCAGATGGCGTGGATCTCGCCGCGGCGAACCTCGAGGTTGACATCGTCCAAGGCCTTGAAGTCACCGAAGGCCTTGGTGATGTGCCGCATCTCCAACATGGTGTCGGCGGTCATGACAGGCCGACCTCCGCGGCGGTGTAGTAGCCGGAGTCGACGAGGACTTCCTGGACGTTGTCGGCGTCCACGGTGACGGGATCGAGCAGGTAGGAGGGGACGACCTTGAGCCCGTTGTCATAGGACTCGGTGTCGTTGACCTCGACGTCCTGTCCCTGGGCGATCTGGTCGACCATGGTGGCGCAGCGCTCCCCCAGCAGGCGAGTGTCCTTGAAGACGGTCATGGACTGGCGGCCGCCCACGATGTTCTCCACATTCGCCTGGTCGGCGTCCTGCCCGGTCAGCACCGGCCAGTTCTCCCCGCCGTAACCGGCGGAGGCGAGTGCCTGGCTCACCCCCAGGGCGATGGCATCGTTGGGCGCCAGGACGACGTCGACGCGGGTGGTGCTGGAGTAGAAGGAGTTGAGGCGGTTCTCCATCTCCGACTGCGCCGTGGTGTTGGACCAGGCCTGGATGCCGATGGACTGCCAATCGTCCACACTGCTGGGCATCTTGCCCGAGGGGCATACGAGCTTGCCGGACTCGATGTAGGGGGTGAGCGCATCCCAGGCGCCTTCGAAGAAGAAGCGCGCATTATTGTCGTCCGGCGAGCCGGCGAAGGGCTCGAAGTTGAAGGGGCCGGAAGCGCTGTCCAGATCGAGCGCGTCGACGATGTACTGGCCCTGCATGGCGCCGACGTTGTAGTTGTCGAAGGTGACGTAGTAGTCGACCGCCTCGGTGTCCCGGATGAGGCGGTCGTAGGCGATGACCTTGATGCCCTGGCTCGCCGCGTTCTCGAGCACCGGCCCGAGCGCGGAGCCGTCAATGGAGCCGACGACGATGACCGCCGGCGACTTGTTGACCATCGTCTGAATCTGGGAGTTCTGCTGCTCGACCTTGTTGTCCGCGAACTGGAGCTCCACGGTGTAGCCGAGGTCCACCAACAGCGACCTGAGGTTCTCGCCGTCCCGGCTCCAACGCTCGAGATTCTTGGTCGGCATGGACACACCGATGAGGGCGCCTTCACCTCCGTTGACCGTGCCGTAGTAGTCGGCCGTTCGCTCGGCGGTGCATGCCGCCAGGAGTGAGGCAGCGGCTATCGAGCCGCCGGCTACGAACGACCTGCGCGAGATATTCGACATGAGGCCTCCTTGCCGTCAACGGCAGGGGCGACTCTCGCCCCGGCCGTTTTGTTGCAAGGCTAGCTTAATCGTGCGGTGACCTCAAGGAGTGACGTCGCGCCACGCACCGCATCCCGACCATCGCCCCAACATGGCGGCATCCACTCGAGACCCGTCCGTAGAACAAATTCATCACGGTTGCATCTCTGCTCGACGCATGCAAAACTGCTTCACACGACATGGCGATGACATAGGGAGTCACGATGCGCCGTTTCCTGACCGGCACCCCGACCCGACGATGCGCCACAGCCGCAGCGGCTGCGCTGTTGTTGGCGTGCGCACCGCTGACGGCGTGCTCGTCCGACTCGGACGACACGTCGGGTATCCCCACCTACAACCCTGAAGCCGCGGCCTCAGCCAGGGCCTCCGAGTCCGCCGCCGCGGCCGAGGCGTCCGCGTCTGCCGCAGCCTCGGCGTCGGCCGCCGGTGTCGTCACACCGGAGTCTCTGTCCACCGACCGTTACGAGGTCACCTCGATCCCCGAGGACCTGGACGAGCAACAGACGGAGGTGCTCAAGGCCTTCATCAACTACGACCAGGTCACCTGGAACATCTGGTTCACCCGCACCGGCGTCGAAAACGCCAAACCGCTCATGACCGCCGAGTCGTATCAGATCCTCGAAGACAACTATGCGAAGGCTGCAGACGGGCGCACAGACGGGACAATCAAGGTCTCGGTAACCTCGGTGTTCATCACATCCCCTTACGACTCATCGCCTCAAGCCGAAGTCGCAATCTGCGACGACCAGTCAGATCTGGTCGACTATGACCTCGACGGCAATGACGTCAGCAACCCCGAGACTCTGCAAGGACGCTACGAGAAGGTCATCATAATGACTTTGGAGGACGGGATCTGGAAGGCAGTCGAGGAACAAACACTCTCCGCGAACGAGTGCACGGTGTGAGCCATGACCGCTCCAAGCAAACTCCTAACGAACCTGATAGCGCTCTCATGCCTGCTCGCCACAAGTATTGTGGCGTCACCGGTATACGCCGCATACGGTAAGGATACAAATGCAGACAGTACTGCTTCTGGTTCAGTGTCGTCGGGTTCTGACGGTGGGATTTCGATGAAGGTGTCGGTGTCTTACACCTCGGCGGCGACCGGCCAGACCGGTGGGGCATCCGCAACGACCACCGAGCAGATCACCGGCTACGTGCATCCGGTATGCTGGTACATTCAAGGGCCGAGCGGTGCGGAAAAGGCGAAATGGTTCGACTCGGGCAAAGCGGAGGCTAATGTACTACGAAAGGATGGAAACTACGCGGGCAGCGGCGGTCTTGACGAAATGAAATCACACTTCCCCGATTACGCCTCATACGCTGACGATGTCGAAGGACACTGGTATCTACCAGCATGTTCACCGACGTACTACTCCGGAGATGACCAGAGCGAGTACCGTTCAGTTTCCGAAAATTACCTTGATAGCCACGACCCAGTCTACGTTCGCCCTGGCGAAACGCCCCCAGAACCGCTCATTGATGGGGAGACTCTGGCGCGGGCGGCCTGGGATGCAATCACCATCCCCACGGCCACCATCGACTACAACCCCAAAGCCGGAGACAGCCAAGCCACCATCGTGGGCATGGACACCTGGATCTGGGCCACCGGCGACACCCCCTCCCAGGCGACGGTGACCGCCACAGCAGGTTCGGTAACCGCCACCGTTACGGCGACCGCCAACGGCCTGAACCTGGACCCCACCGACGGCGAGGCGGACTGCACCGGCTTCGGCATCCCCTGGAATGAACAAAACGACCGGACGGGCACCGACTGCGTCATCGTCTTCAACCGCTCCTCCGCCCACCTGGAGGACTCGGTCACCCCAGTGGACATCAGCGTCAACTACACCGCTTCCTATACGGCTTCCGACGGCGCCACCGGCAACCTCGGCACCCACACCACGCAGACAACCACCAACATCCCCGTCGCCGAAATCCAAACCCTCAACACCCACCCCACCAAACAACCATGACACCCGTCAAAACGACCCGGCAGACAGAGAAGACACGAAAGGCAGCCACACATGACCGAAGAGGAGAAGCAGGAAGCCATCGCTGAGGTTCTGTCCCAGGTGCAAACTTCTCGAGCCAATCTCGGTCTCGAAGACGGTCAAGGTTCCAACAAGGCGACCAGCCTGGCAGACGATCTGTCGGAGGCGTGGAAGTCGCCCAAGGCCGAGGATTACGAGACAGAGATCATTGAGATCGTCAATTCAATGTACTCCGATTGGGACGGCATAGAAGGTGCACTGAGCGCCACTTGAGGTCACCGCCTCATTCTTCAATCTGCAACCCGTCGCCTACCGCTCCCTCGAAGACAGGAACCTGTTGTGGCCTACATCTATCTGCACGAAGAAGACCTCCAAGCTTTCATCGACAAGCTGAAATCTTACGCCACATCTAACGCCGATGAACTCACCGACGTCCGCAGGGTTAATAATCAGAACGACGACCCCGCAGACATTCGAACAACAATATCGGACTCTTCAACCGCTATGGCACGATCGGCTGCCCTCAACCTCGTGGCCACTAACCTGCAAGTACGACTGGACGAGGCTGTGGAGATGAACTCCAACGGCATCACCCCCATGGACGGCGAGTACATCTCCTACTACCTTCCCGACGACGGCGAGTATGCCGACGACACGGTCGCCAACGTGATGGCCTTCAACAGTCAGTCGGTCGAGAACGGAACGAAGGATGCCGAGGCGCTCCAGCAGGCTCGCAGCAGTCGAGACGGGGTCGCCGAGGATGGTCGCACCGTGGAGCAGATTCTGGATGAGATGGCCAAGCACCAGGATGTGCCCGCCTATGGGGCGTCCGTCGTAGAGGCATTCGGCGGGATGGATAGCTACCTAGCAACCTGCTGCAATTACAGTGGCACTACACCACAGCGAATTCCAGTGGCACCCACATTGATGAGGACAGTGTGGATATGGCAGTAAGCGTATTGGGGCATGTGCTGGCAGCCGCGACGCAGTCCGCAACGACGCCTGATGGCTATAGCTCTTGGTCGGATGCCATGTATGAGTCGGTGACCACAGAGGGACGCCGGGGACGGATGTCAGCACTGAATGCCCTATTGGCGGCCGACGATGCAGTCTACGACACCTCCACCCTGGTGGACCTGGCCGATCGGCTGGAGGACCTGCCCTACGACGGCGCTGGGGCTAGCAGCACCCCGAGCTCAATCTACGGTTGGTACGACGACGAGTACGGGTTCGCGTACAACGAAAGCCTGGCGCTGCAAGGCTACTCAATGGACCCGTTGTACGGGGTGACCATGGCGATGGGCAACAATCCGGAAGCCGCGTTCCAGTATCTCAACCCCGATGGACAGATGAATGATGGGCAGTGGGTACCGGGGGAACAGACCGAGAAACGGTGGAAGCTGCTCACAGACCGCGACTGGGACTCCGACGTCGGTCTGGACGGGTTCACTGCCGCCATGGCCGGGGCTTCATCCATGCGGGGCAGCGACAACGCCGAGACAGCGGCAGCAGCGACCTGGAACGTGGCCCGTTCCATGGAATTCGCGGTCGATGATGTTCCCTTTAAGGAGTACACCGAGACCATGAAGGAAAACCTGTCCGTGGTGCTCGCCAACACCGCCGACCAGGGCATAAACATCGCCACGGGCGGATCGCCGGACGGGTTGGGCCTGTCCGGCGACCAGGACCCTGCTAGCACGTACACCACGCTGATCTACCGAGTCATTGACAACGAGAACGCGGCTGTCACCGTTTCCTCTTCGTTCACCAACGCAGTCATGGACCGCTACCCCGACATCACCGATGTCAACCAACTGGAACACAAGTATCAGGAAGTAGGGAGCGTGTACGGGTACCTCAACGCCATTGGCAGCGAGCGGCTAACGGATCTGGAGGATGCCTCGGCCGCCGAGCAGAAGGCCGCCAAGGATGCCATGGGGACCGCGCTCAGCGTCATGGCCACCGTAATGGGTGCCGGAGGGGTGAGTGGACTCGCCTGGGATGTGGGCAAAACCATCGTCCAGCCGATTGTGGTCGACGAGCTGGTTCCCGGAGATCTGCCCGATATTGATGACCCCATTACCACAACCCGTACCACGTTGCAGTCGCAAGCCTACGCCGAGGCCGTCAACCAAGGACTGTTCACCGACCCTGGGGCCTTCGACCCCGGGTATCTCCAAGATGAGCACAGCGGTGAGCCCTACTCTTGGTATACGGGAAACGAGGACGGCGCCAGCTTCAATCTTGATAACCCGCCGACCAGCGAGCAAAACGACCAGATCCACAATTGGGCCACCGACATCAAGCCCGACCATGATCCCGACAACATAGTTACCGACACAAACGGAGCTATTAGTTCCGGCATCAGTGACGGGCAGAGCAGAATCTTAGGTGAAGACGGGGAAGGAGGTGAGTCGGGTGGAATCGAGATTAAGAAAGACTAGGATGAACACTCCCATCTACTGGAAAAGGTGCGCTCGAGCTGTCATGGCGGCCTACCTGGTCACGGCCACGGCCGCTTGCGGCGTCATTCACGGTTCGGATGAACCCACCCAGGCGACCAGCACCCCGCTGACGGATGAGACCATTTGCGGCGTATTCGCGAACCAGGACCTCCGGGACACCCTCGGCTTCAACACCTACAGATACAGCTACGGCACTGGGCCGGATACGAATGTGAAAACCGGCATGACCGGATACCGCTATAGGTGCAACATAGCATCGAACTCAGATCCATTCGGACTTATAGAGATCTGGTACGGCATCGGCAGCAGCCTGATATTGGCAAGTCACGGCCAGTTGGAGTTCGACGAGATTATTGAAGAGTACCCGGATGCCACCCGTACGACCTTCAACGGCGTAGAGGGAGAAGGCTGGATATGGAACACCGGCGTCGACATTTACGTGGCTGTCGTTGTAC
>NZ_JAWDJJ010000205.1:0-1155 GCF_032465695.1 Actinomyces sp. MRS3W | reverse complement strand
GGGCGGCGGCACGGCACCACCCGGCTTTGGCGCAGACCGCGGTCCCTGTGCGGGGGACGTGTCGGCAGCCGTGAAGGTCATGCCCCCATGGTGGCACGTCGGGCGTCACCCGGAGCAGGGGCAGCGGTGAGATTCAGGGGAATACCGCGCCCGAATCGGGGACGCCTCAGGGGGTCCCCCCATCGCGGCGAGTTCTCCGGGCGCGGACGATAGTGCCATGAGTAACACGCCCCCTCCCGAGCAGCCCGCTGACCAGCCGGCTGCGCCGTCTCCCGATCCCACCTCTGCACCGCCCGCCGGGCAGTCCTCCGGGCCGGCCGCCGGCCCTGGCGGCCAGGTTCCCCCCGGCCAGGCGTTCCCCCCGCCCGGAACCGGTGGCCCGGTTCCGCCATCGGGCGGGCCGCAGCCGGAAAACGGCGGGTTCTTCGGCTCATTGCGCCGCACCGGGCTGGTGCGCACCAACGAGCGCTGGATCGGGGGCGTGGCCGGTGGCGTTGCCCGCAGGCTGAACCTGGACCCGACTCTGGTGCGCTGCGTGTGGGTTGTGCTCACGGTCTTCAGCGGCCTGGGTCTGGTGCTGTACGGGCTGGGGTGGGCGCTCCTGCCGGAGGAGGCCGACGGCCGCATCCACCTGGAGCAGACTATCCACGGGGATGTCGACGCCGGCATTGCCGGGGCCGTGGCGACCTTCGTCGCCGGCTGGGTGCTGCTCGACCACGGCCTGGTTCCCTCCTGGTACATCCGCGGCTGGGCCGGGTCCGCCCTGTACGACGCCTTCTGGGCGGTATTCTGGAGCTGTCTGGTGCTGGGACTCGTGTACTGGGCGTACCGGACGCATCGTCGGCACCGTCAGGGCCAGAACGGTCCCGGAGCGGGCGCCGCCCCGTATGCACCGTCGGAGCCACGACCCTCACCGTACGCAGCGCAGCCCTCGCCGTACGCAGCCCAGCCGTCGCCGTACGCAGCGCGGGCCGCCTCTCCTGCCCCGAATTCGTCGCCGACGGCGCCGCTCGGCACGCCGGGGCCCGAAGGATCCCCGGCCGTGGCGGAGGCGACGACGGCGGATGCTCAGGCCCCGGCGTCAACGGGCGCCTCTGGCGCAGCCCCGGCGGGTGCCTCCGGGCCGACGCCGTCCGGCCCGACCGGACCCTACGC
>NZ_JAWDJJ010000204.1:0-7795 GCF_032465695.1 Actinomyces sp. MRS3W | reverse complement strand
GGCGGACGACGCCGCTTCTCAAGCGGCGTCGTCCGCCTCTGCCGTCTCGCCGGCGACTGCACCCTCGACGGCGTCCTCCACGGTCTCCGAACCGAATCGGCTGCCCTCGTTTCTCGATGCCACCGGGCGGATGCTCTCACGCGGCTTTCGCCAGCTGCCGCGCAGCGCCGCCGTGCTCATGGTCTGGGCCGCGGCGACGCTGTTGTCCCTGCTGGTGCTGCGCCTGGGGGCACAGGACACCGGGCAGACGGTGTGGGCGCCGGCGCGCCCGACGTGGATGGAGCACGCCTCGTTTTGGGATTCGGGCTGGTATGAGCGGATCGTTCGGGAGGGCTACCCGACCCAGTTGCCGACCGGCACCGACGGCACCGTGCAGCAGAACGCGTGGGCGTTCATGCCGCTGCTGCCGCTGCTGGCCTCCGCCCTGAGCTGGACGGGCTGGTCCTTCTACGCCTGTGCCACCGCGGTGTCGTTGGCGGCCTCGGCGGGGGCGGCGCTGGTCATGGATCGTTGGCTCGCCCCGCATGTGGGCAAGCGCGCCTCGCTGTGGGCGGTGGCGCTGTTCTGGTGCTCGCCGTGCGCCGTCGTCCTCCAGTTGCCCTACGCCGAGTCCCTCGGCCTGCTGCTGGTGGCGGTGGCGCTGTGGCTGGCCGAACGGGGCCGCTTCCTGGCGGCGACGCCGGCCGTCATCGGGGCGGCTTTTGCCCGTCCGCTCGGCGTGCCCCTGACGGCGGCGCTCGGCCTGTGGTGGCTGTGGGAGGTGGCCCGCTCCCGCCGGGGCCGCCGGGAGCGGTTGCGTCTGCTGGGGTTGACCGCCGTGGCGGCGGCCAGCGCCCTGGCTTGGCCGGCAATCGCCTGGGCGGTCACCGGGCGCGCCGATGCCTACACGGCCACCGAGACCTCCTGGCGGGGTGGGGAGCTGACGCCGCTGCTGCCGTGGCTCACGCGTAGTCAGTGGTGGGTGGGTGGTCACCTGGGATGGCTGTTGCTCATCGGGGTCGCGGTGTTGGCGGTCCTCGCCCTGTCGGCGCCGGCGCTGCGGCAGGTGGGTGAGCCGGCATGGCTGTGGTGCGTGGCCTACACGCTGTATCTGCTGGTCTTCTTCGACCCGACGACGTCGGTGTTCCGCCTATTGCTGCCGTTGGCCCCGGTGGCGTGGGCGCTGGCCGCGCACACGCCACCCCGGGTGCGGGCGGCGTTGCTCGCAGTCGGCCTGGTGGGCCAAGTCTTCTGGGTGAGCTGGGTGTGGGACGGCTACAGCGCCGTCACCTGGGTGCCGTAGTCCGGGCGCGTGGGGGCCAGATCCGGAGCCGAGTGTCGTGTTCGAGTTCGCGGAACCGCGCCAGAAGAAACCGTCAGACGTGACGCTCGACACCTTCTCAGCGCACGCATGGATACGAGCCGTAAGATCGTCGTCGTGACAAAAGCGAGACCCGAGGCGCTGCGCGCGCCCGCCACAGCCGGCGTCGAGGCGCGCAGATACCCGGCCGGCGGGCAGCCGCCCGCATCCCCCGCCGCCGCAATGCCCGGGGTCTCCGCCGCTCAGCCGCCCGCGCGGTCACGTGCTGAGAGAACACTCGGCCAGCGGCTGCTCGCCTGGCTGCGCGAGCTGACCCAATTCGGGCTTGTCGGCGCACTCGCCTATGTCATCGACTCCGGCCTGTTCAACCTGCTGCAGCACGGTCCCCTTGGCGTGCTCGCCGGGCACCCAAATACCGCCAACATCGTCTCCGCCTGCATCGCCACATGCTTCTCCTGGGTGGCCAACCGCAGCTGGACCTACCGGGGCCGCACCCGCGACAACACAGTGAGGGAAGCACTCCTGTTCGCCTTCGCCAACGCGGGCGGGATTCTCATCACCCAGTTCTGCCTGCTGTTCACCCATCACGTCCTCGGGCTGACCGGCCCCTTGGCGGACAACATCGCCGCCTACATCGTGGGATTCGGGTTGGGCACCGCCTTCCGTTTCTTCTTCTACCACTACATCGTCTTCACCGGCCGCACCCGCGGTAACTCCGATTCAGACCGCCCCGCCGGCTCCGCGGCACGTTGACCCAGTTCATCGACACGATCTGCGCTCCGATGAGTGGCCAGACCGGCCCCGCGGACCAGGCAGCCGCCGGGGTCGCATACGTGCGCAATTCCACAGTCCAGATGCGGCGCCCGTCTCGGCGAGCGCCCAGGGTTTGTTCCTACTCTGAAGCCGTGACTGCTCTGAACCCGGTATTCGCGCTCTCCTCCGCGGCCTTAGCGGCGCCACTGCCCGCCATGCCCGCTCCCGCCCTCGGCCCTAAATGGCTCGACGCCGCCAACTTGATCACCAAGATCGTCGAATGGTTCGGCCCCTGGGCGATCGTCGGCGTCATGCTCGTCATCTTCGCGGAGACCGGGCTGCTCGTCGGTTTCTTCCTGCCCGGGGACTCCCTGCTGTTCACGCTGGGAATGTTCGTGGCTACCGGCGCCGTCGGGGTGCCGATCTGGGTCGCCGCACCGCTTCTGTGGTTGGCCGCCATTATCGGCAACCAGACCGGGTACGCCATCGGTCGCAAGGCCGGCCCGGCCATCTTCAACCGCGAGGATTCGCGCCTGTTCAAGCAGGAGTATGTCGATCGCACCTCTGCGTTCTTCGCCAAGCACGGTGGTAAGGCGATTACGCTCGCCCAGTTCGTTCCGATCGTGCGCACCTTCACCCCGGTCATGGCGGGCGTGGGCAAGATGCACTACACCCACTTCCTCGGCTTCAACATGCTGGGTGCGACGTTCTGGGCCTTCGGCGTCACCTGGCTCGGCTACTTCCTGGGTTCCATCACCTGGATTCAGAAGAACATCGACGTCATGATCCTGGGCATCGTCTTCGTGTCCGTGCTGCCGATGCTCATCACCGCGCTGCGCAACAAGCTGGGCTCCGCGAAACGCAACGCCGCCCTCACCACCGTCGAGGCCGCCGACTGACTGACAGACAACTGACACCCCCCTCACCGAAACCGGCACTAATAACGTACCGAAACCGGCACTAATGACGCACGGTCGTCAAGAGGCGGGGCGCCGCAAGTTTCGACAGATGGGTCGGTGGTCGCTTCCGACCCCGACCAGCCCCTTCACAGTCGGCGGCGTCGACCCACACTGACGAGCGCGCCACGGGGCAGCACATTGTTGGGGTCAAGCGATTTCGGCACGGCGTTGAGCAGGATTGAGAAGATCGCCGGGCTGCGCTGAGACAGTTCGATGCGACCGCCGTCGGCCTCAACCAGGTCCTTAGCCAGCGCCAGCCCCACGCCGGTGGAGCCGTGCCCGGAGACATTGCGTTCGAAGACATTCGGGGCGATGTCCTCTTCTACCCCCTCACCCTCGTCGGCGATATCGATGAAGACGCCGTGGCCACCGTTGGCGCTGCGCACCGACACGCTCGTCGTGCCGCCGCCATAGCGCAGCGAGTTCTCAATGACCGTTGCGAGCACCTGTGCCAGGGACCCGGGGGTGGCGAGCACCGGCATCCCCACCTCGTCGGTGAAGGTGATGGCGCGTCCTTCCTCTCGGAAGGCCGGCTCCCACTCCTCGCGCTGCTGGGCGAACACATCGGCCAGGTGCAGCGCCTCCGTGGTCCCCCCACCGGTGCGGCGCGAAATACGCAGGAGGTCCTCGACCACGCCGGTGAGGCGATCGACCTGCTCGATGCAGGCGCGCGCCTCCTCACGTACCTCCTCCTGGGTGGACAGCAGCTCGATCTCCTCCAGGCGCAGATTGAGGGAGGTCAGCGGCGTGCGCAGCTGATGAGAGGCGTCCGACGCAAACTGGCGCTCCGCAGCAATACGCCCCGCCACGCGCTCGGCGCTGCGCACCAGTTCCGCCTGTACCAGGTCGATTTCCTCAATGCCGCTGCGGCGCAACCTGGGGCGCACCTGCCCCGAACCGAGCTGCTCCGCTTCGGCCGCGAGGTAGATCAGCGGGGCGCTAATGCGCCGCGAGGCCTTCGCCGCGACGATGTACGCCGCTACGAGCGCCACCGCAGCAAGGGCCACTGTGGTCAGCACCACGATAAGAATGACCCGCAGATGGTCCTCGCTGTCGGAGGTAGCGCGGGAGGCGACGGCGATCCATGCCCCACCCAACGGGACACCTAATAGGACGACGGCGACGGACACCGCCGCCATGGTCATCTGCATAGCTCGGCGTCGCATCACGCTTCCCTTCGCGAACAGTCTGTCATGAGGAGGGTACTGATACCAGCATCCGCATGCCGCCCCTCAATCTTCACCAGCCCCTGAGGGCGTGCGGAACCGCCCTTAGACGGCCAGACGGTAGCCGCCGCCGTCGGCGAGCAGCAGCGTGGGGTTCTCGTCATCGTCACCCAGCTTGCGGCGCAGCCAGGTGATGTGCATGGTCAGAGTGCGTTCGGTCCCGGTCGGATCCTCGCCCCAGACTTCCTTGAGAATGTCGTCGGTGGACAGCACCTGGCCGACGCCGCGCACCAGCACTCGCAGCAGTTCGAATTCGCGCGTGGTCAGCTGCAGTTCCTCCTCACCGACAAAGGCGCGGTGGGCGGCGACGTCGACGCGAATATCACCGGCGACCAGCTCGTCCTCGATCGCCTCGCCGGAAGCGCGACGCACCTGAGCACGCACACGAGCGAGCAGCTCAGCCAGGCGGAAGGGCTTGGTGACGTAGTCGTCCGCACCGGCGTCGAGGCCGACGACCAGGTCGGTGTCCTCGCTGCGGGCTGTCAGCATGAGGATGGGCGTGGTCAGCCCCTGGGCGCGGACTTGCCGGGCTACATCGAGTCCGTCGATATCGGGCAGGCCGAGGTCGAGGACGATGATGTCGGCCCCTTCCAGGTCTTCGAGCGCGCCCTTGCCCGTGCCGTGGGCGTGGACCTCGTAGCCCTCACGGCCGAAGGCGCGGGCGAGCGGCTCGGAGATGGCAGGGTCGTCCTCAACGAGAAGCACAGTCGTCATGCTCTGGATCGTATGCGACTAGGGGCGCGGGAGTCATCCTCCGCCAGCAGGAGATAGCGCGCAGTAACAGGAGATTCGCCTAGCAAGTGACCGTGTTCATGCGACCGACGGCATTGGCGTGTCGCCCGCCCCTTCACCGAAACCGGCACGTCATTAGTGCCGGTTTCGGGGAAGGGGCGGCGGGGCTTAGGCGTCGACGGTGGCGGCAGCGGCCTCGGCCCGGGTGCGGGCCGCCTCATTGGCTGCACACACAATGTCGCGCGGCGAGACGGGCCGGACCCGCTGGGCGGCCTCGTCCTCAACGGCGGCCGTATCCGCGTTGTGCTTATCGATGTCGGGGGCCGCCAGACTGGAGGGAATCTCCTCGGCGGCAGCCTCCTCAAGTCCGGCGTCGACCTCCGCAACGTCCTCGGCGGCCTCCGCGTGCGCCTCCTCGGCCGTCTGCGCATCCGCTTCCTGCGATGCCGGGTCTTCTGCGACGGCGTGGTCGGCGTCCGCCGGCTCGGCCGGTTGTACCTCGGGAATCTCGGCGGTTGCGGTGTCCCCGGCTTCGAGAGCGAGGCGGGCCGATTCGGCAGGCTCGTCGGCAGCAGCGGGATCATCCGGCTTGGCGACGGCGTCTACCTGGGGCAACTCCGCCGTCACCGCGGCGGCCTCAGCGGCCGCGTCCTCCGGGTTCTTCTCCCCCGCCGATGCCGCCGGCTGCGCCGATGCGTCAACCGCGCCGGTATCCTCCGCAGCCGCTTCCGTCACGGTCGTCGCCGCCGCGGCCCGGTTGGCACGAGTCTCCTCGGCCTTGTCCTCAATCATCTTCGACAGGGACTTCGAACTCTTCTTCCCACTGGCCGTCACGGCGGAAGCAGCCTCGTCACTCGCTTCCTTGGCGGTGTTGACCACCGACTGGAACGGATGCGTGAGATCCCTGCGGATGGCATCAAGGTCCTCCCCCAGGGCATCGCGCACGATCTTGCGTGGGTCATAGTTGCGCGGGTCCAGGTCGGACAGGTCCAGGTCACCCAGTTCGGGGCCGACCTCCTCCGCGATCTGCGTCTTCGTGTCATCGATGAATACGCGCAGCCTGCGCACGCCCTGCGTCAGCTTGCGGGTGTACTCGGGCAGACGCTGCGGCCCCACCACGATGACGATGACCAGCAGAATGACGAAGAACTCCGCCCCGGAGATACCCAACATGAGGCCAGTATAGGTAGATGCGTGGGGGACGCGACGGCCAGGCAGCAGCAGGAAAGCGGCCAGACCTGAAACAATGAGGGCAGGGCCCGCACCGGATATGCCGGTACCGTCGGCCCTATGCGACGGTCATGCGGCCCGGTGCCGCAGGAACACAGGGAATACAGAAGGGGCATATGGTGGCTGCCGACAAGACACTGAGCTGGTCCTACACGGAGGAGTTCCCGGTCGAGAGCGAGCCGGCTGCGCAGGCGCGCTTGCGTGGCATTGAACTCGGCATCGACCCGGTGTCCCCTGCGACCGGGGCGGCCCTGCGCATGCTGACGGCGGCCGTGTCCGCCAAGTCCGTCGCCGAGGTGGGCACCGGCACCGGCGTCTCGGGTCTGTGGCTGCTGGCCGGCATGGGCGCTGACGGCGTGCTGACCACCATCGACGTCGAACCGGAGTACCAGCGCGAGGCCCGCCGCGCCTTCGATGAGGCCGGCTACCCGGGCTCTCACACGCGCATCATCCAGGGACGGGCCGCGGACGTCATGCCCCGCATGGCCGCCAGCTCATATGACATGGTGGTCCTCGACGTCACCCCCGAGGAAGCCGCCGAGCTAGTGCCGCAGGGAATCCGCATGCTGCGCACGGGCGGCGTCCTCGTCGTTACGCATGCGCTATGGAACGATCATGTCGCCGACCCGGCTCGCCGCGACCCGACAACGGTTGCGGCGCGTGAGCTCGGCAAAACGCTGCGGGACGAGGATGGGCTGCTCACCTCGTTGCTTCCGGTCGACGACGGCTTGCTGGTATCCGTCCGCCGGGCCTGACAGCCCAGCGGACCGGTCCGCCAGCGCGCCCTTGTCAGCTGTCAGTACTTCACGGAGGCCAGCGCCTCCTGGAGCTCCTTGATCTCATCGGGCGTGATCTCAACAACCAGGCGGCCGCCGCCTTCAAGCGGCATCCGCATGATGATGGAGCGTCCTTCCTTAACGACCTCGAGAGGCCCGTCGCCGGTCCTGGGCTTCATGGCAGCCATGTGCTCCCCTTTCATTGATGATTCGCGGATTGTCACCGCGTCTCCCAGGCGTATTCTACGGCATGATCACGCCATTTATGGAGGAAACGTGGCTGACTCCACGCCCCCGCGGACTCATCGCACCGCAGATTCCCGTCAGGTCACTCCGCCCGGTCGGGCGTGCGGGTGAGCCCATTGGCGCGCATGGTGCGAGCGGCGCCGACGACGAAGTCGACCGCATCGGCAGCCGTGTCGACCACCTGCAGGAGTGCCACGTCGTCGGCGTCGATCGTGGCAGCCTCCACGAGCGTATCGCGCAGCCAGTCGACCAGCCCGCCCCAGAACCGGGAGCCCACCAGGGCGATCGGAAAGGAGGGCACCTTCTGGGTCTGCACCAGGGTGACGGCCTCGAAAAGCTCGTCGAGCGTGCCCATGCCGCCGGGCATGATGACGAAACCGTCGGAGTACTTGAGGAACATCGTCTTGCGGGCGAAGAAGTACCGGAAGTTGATGCCCAGGTCGACGTAATCGTTCATGCCCTGCTCGTGAGGCAGCTCGATGCCCAGCCCAACGGAGATGCCGCCGGCTTCGCGGGCGCCCTTGTTGGCGGCCTCCATGATGCCGGGGCCGCCGCCGGTGATGACCGCGTAGC
>NZ_JAWDJJ010000203.1:0-1971 GCF_032465695.1 Actinomyces sp. MRS3W | reverse complement strand
GGGTGGGGCGGCTCAGCGTGTGCGCAGTTCGGCGGCGACGAGCTCGGCCAGCTGGACGGCGTTGAGAGCGGCGCCCTTGCGCAGGTTGTCGCCCACCGCGAACAGCGCGATTCCGTGGCCCTCATCCCAGGCCTGGTCGGCGCGCACGCGGCCGACGAAGGTGCCGTCGCGGCCCACGCCCTTGAGCGGGCTGGGCACGTCGTCGTAGGTGACGCCGGGGGCCGCACGCAGCAGCTCGATGGCCCGCTCGGGGCTGAGGGGACGCTCGAACTCGGCGCTCACGCTGACGCCGTGCCCGGAGAACACGGGGATGCGCACGCAGGTGCCGGACACGCGCAGGTCGGGAATCCCCAGGATCTTGCGGGACTCGTTGCGCAGCTTCTGCTCCTCGTCGGTCTCCCCGGAGCCGTCGCCGGCGTCGTTCCCGGCCCAGGCGACCGCATTGAAGGCGATCGTGTCCACGTACACATTCGGCTCAGGGAAGGTGACGGCCCGCCCGTCCAGGGCCAGGGCCTCAAGATCCTGCCCCTGCTCGACGACGGTGCGTACCTGCCCGGCCAGCTCGGCCACGCCGGCGCGCCCGGAGCCGGAGACGGCCTGGTAGGTGGAGGCGATGAACCGCTTGAGCCCGGCGGCGTCGTGCAGCACCTTGAGGGCCGGCATGATGGCCATGGTGGTGCAGTTGGGGTTGGCGATGATGCCCTTGGGCCGGTCGGCGAGCGCCTCGGGGTTGACCTCGGCCACCACGAGCGGCACCCGCGGGTCCTTGCGCCACGCGGAGGAGTTGTCGACGACGACGGCGCCCGCCGCCGCGAACCGGGGCGCGTACTCGCGCGAGGCGGTCGCGCCTGCGGAGAAGATGGCGACGTCGATGCCGGAGAAGTCGGCGGTGGCCACATCCTCCACCTCCACCTGCGTGCCGCGGAAGTCGACGACCTTCCCGGCGGAGCGGGCCGAGGAGAACAGGCGGATGGAACGGGCGGGGAAATCGCGCTGGGCGAGCATGGTCAGCATGACGCGCCCCACCTGGCCGGTGGCGCCGACGACGGCGACGCTCACGCCGTCCGTGGGACCGGAGTAGGTGCCCTCGGGGACGGCGCCCGTCACGCGGGCATCCCCCGCGGGCCGGGACTCCGGCTCCGGGGCGGCCTGGGCATTGTTGCGGTTCTCGTCGTTCATCGTCCGGTCCCTCCGTAGACGACCGCCTCGGCGGCCTGGGCGTCGAGGCCGAAGGCGGAGTGGACGGCGCGCACGGCCTCGTCGAGCACGGCGTCGTCAACCACGACCGAGATGCGGATCTCGGAGGTGGAAATCATGTCGATGTTGATCCCGGCCTCGCTCAGCGCGCCGAAGAGCTTGGCGGATACGCCCGGGTGGGAGCGCATGCCGGCGCCCACCAGGGAGAGCTTGCCGATGTTGGGGTTGAAGTGCAGCGTCTTAAAGCCGAGCTCATCCTGCGCGTCCTCGAGGGCGGCGCGGGCGGCGGCGGAGTCGCCGTCGGGGCAGGTGAAGGAGATGTTGGTCAGGCCGGTGCCCTCCGCGGACACGTCCTGCACGATCATGTCGATGTTGGTGTCGGTGCGGGCGACGATCTCGAAGATGCGCGCTGCGGCGCCGGGGACGTCGGGCACGCCGACGAGGGTGATCTTGTCCTGGCTGCGGTCGTGAGCGATGCCAGAAATGACGGGGGCTTCCACGTGCTCCTCCTGGGCGGACGGGTGGGGGCGGGCCTGGGCCCGAGCATTGACTGCCTTGGTGTGCGCGGCGCCGACGGAGGCGCCATTGGGCGCTGCGGCGCCGGCGGGGGCGACGACGCGCCCGGAGACCGCATCCATGGCGGGGGTGGCCGTGGGGTCAGCGGTGGTACTCACGGGTGACGGCGCCGAGGCGGGCGCTGCGCCGTCGTCGACGTCGTCGTCGCTCGCAAGCAGGATCGGCGGGATGAAGGCGCCCTCGCGGCTGCCGTCGTAG
>NZ_JAWDJJ010000202.1:0-15307 GCF_032465695.1 Actinomyces sp. MRS3W | reverse complement strand
TCTTGCGCTCGTCGCCGAAACCGCCGATCCGGCCGGCCTGGGCGCCGGGAAGGGGCGGACGGACTTTGCGGGGAATGCAACGGGAACATCCGCGCTGCGAGATGTGGGGTGCTGGTCGTTCATGCCCTTAGGCTGTCACGGTGAGCACCATCGAGACCAGCCCCGCCGGAGCGGACGTCGCAGGGCGTCTCCTCCTCATCGACGGACACTCCATGGCTTTCCGTGCCTTCTACGCGCTGCCGGTGGACAACTTCACCACCACCACCGGGCAGTCCACCAACGCGGTCCACGGGTTCGTGTCCATGTTCCTGTCGCTGCTGGAGCAGGAGCAGCCCACACACGTCGCCGTGGCCTTCGACCTGCCCGGCGGCACCTTCCGCACCCAGGAGTACGCCGACTACAAGGCCACCCGCGACGACACCCCGCCGGCCTTCGCCGGGCAGGTGGAGCTCATCGAGGATGTCCTGGCGGCCATGGGCGTGTCCACGGTCACCTCCCCGGGGTACGAGGCCGACGACATCCTCGCCACCCTTGCCACCCAGGGGCAGCAGGAGGGGATGGAGGTACTCGTGTGCTCCGGGGACCGCGACTCCTTCCAGACGGTCACCGACCGCTGCACCGTGCTGTACCCGATCAAGGGCGTGTCCACGCTGCGCCGCATGACTCCGGCCGAGGTGGAGGAGCGCTACGGCGTGGCCCCCGAGCGCTACCCCCACCTGGCGGCACTTGTGGGCGAGACAAGCGACAACCTGCCCGGAGTGCCCGGCGTCGGCCCTAAAACCGCCGCCAAGTGGATCCGCCTGTACGACGGGCTCGACGGCGTCATCGCTCACGCCGACCAGATCAAGGGCAAGGCGGGGCAGTCCCTGCGCGACCACCTCGACGACGTCCTGCGCAACCGCCGCCTCAATCACCTGCTCACTGACCTCGACCTGGGAATCGATCCGCTGGCGGACCTGAAACTGGCCGGGGCGAATCGCGAAGAACTCGCTCGGGTTATGGAGGCACTCGAGTTCCGCAACCTGCACCAGCGCTCCCAGCGGATTCTTCACTTCGCCGACGGCCCCGCCGCCACCGACGACGCATCCTCACCCGCCACCGCACTCGAGAACCTCGACATCGCGGTGGTGGGGCGCGGCGTCGACCCGGGGGCGGTGCGCAGCTGGCTCGGCGCTCACCTGCCGCCGCGCGAGGCCGCGCCGCTCGGCCTCGACGTCGTCGGCACCCTGCACCCCGGGCGGGGCGACGCCACCATGGTGGCGCTCGCCGACGACTCCAGCGCCCTGGTTGCCGACCTGTCCCTGCTTGACCCCGACGACGAGCAGGCGCTGGCGGAGCTGCTCACCGACGCCGACCGCCCCAAAATCGTCGCCGACGCCAAGGGCTCCTGGCACGCCCTGCACGCCCGTGGCATCGACCTGGACGGCGTCATCGCCGACCCCTCCATCGCCGGTTACCTGTGCCGCCCCGAGCAGCGCTCCTACGACGTCGGTTCGTTGGCGGAGCGCTGGCTCGGCATCGACCTGGGCTCATTGGCCGCCTCGCCCGGCGACGAGGCCCAGAGCGCCTTCGACCTGGACGCCCTCGCCGACGACGCGCCCCCGGCCGCCGCCGTCGCGGCCGCCTACCGGGCCGCCGTGCTGCTGCCCGTCCAGCGCACGCTGGAAGACCAGATGCGGCGTCGGGGAGTGCTGGAGCTGTACACGGACTTGGAAATGCCGGTCGCGGCCACCCTCACCGAGATGGAGGACGCCGGCATCGCCGTCGACGACACCGTCCTGGCGGCGCGGGAAACGGAACTGGACGCCCGGGTCAACCACGCCGCCGAGGGCGCCTTCGCCGCCGCCGGGCACGAGCTCAACCTCTCCAGCCCCAAACAGTTGCAGGCGGTGCTCTTCGACGAGTTGGGCATGCCCAAGACCCGCCGCACCAAGACCGGCTACACCACCGACGCCGACGCCTTGGCCTCCCTGTACGTCAAGACCGGCCACCCGTTCCTGGAGCACCTGCTCGAGCACCGCGACGCCATCAAACTGCGGCAGACCGTTGAGGGACTGCGCAAGGCGATCGGCCCGGACGGACGTATCCACACCACCTTCCAGCAGACCATCGCCGCCACCGGCCGCCTGTCCTCCACCGACCCGAACCTGCAGAACATTCCCGCCCGCACCGAGGAGGGCATGCGCATTCGCGAGGCCTTCACCGTCGGCGACGGCTACGAGTGCCTACTGACCGCCGACTACTCCCAGATCGAAATGCGCATCATGGCGCACCTGTCTGGGGATGAAGCGCTGATCGAGGCCTTCCGCTCCGGGGAGGACCTGCACCGCTACGTTGCCGCACTCGTCCACAACATCGACGTCGGCTCCGTCACCCCACAGCAGCGCAGCCACGTCAAGGCCATGAGCTACGGCTTGGCCTACGGCCTGTCCACCTATGGGCTGGCCCGCCAGCTCGGCGTCGACACGGCGGAGGCCGCCAGCCTGCGCGAGGCCTACTTCGCCCGCTTCGGGCGGGTACGCGACTATCTCGAGGACGTCGTCGAGCAGGCCCGCCGCGACGGCTGGACCGAAACCATGTTCGGCCGCCGTCGCTACCTGCCCGACCTGACCAGCGACAACCGCCAACGCCGGGAAATGGCCGAACGCGCCGCCCTCAACGCGCCCATTCAGGGAAGCGCCGCCGACATCGTCAAGAAAGCCATGGTCGAGGTCGCCGAGCAGCTGTCCCGAGCCGGGCTGCACTCGCGGATCCTGCTGCAGATTCATGACGAGCTGCTGCTGGAGATCGCACCCGGTGAGGTGGACGTCGTCGAGGAGCTGGTACGCACGCATATGAGTGGCGCTGCCGAGCTGTCCGTGCCCCTGGACGTGTCCGTGGGGCGGGGCCTGACCTGGCGTGATGCGGCCCACTAAGGCCCTGGGGCGTGAGGTATTCCACGCAAATACGGAGCGTCTTTGTGACACGCCTACAAGTCACGGATTGGGAACGTGCTGGTATGGTCTGACGGGCATGCCCCTGGGCGCTCAATGCGGCGCCCAACCGTAGTGCGATGCTGGTCCGGGCCGGCTCGCGCGGCGGGGGACATGCAGCTTCTATCCACCCGACCCTTCTGTCCATATTCGGAGCAACCACTCAATGACCACCACCACGCCCAGCCCCGCCCCGGTCGCCGTCAACGACATCGGCTCGACCGAGGAGATCCTCGCCGCCGTCGACGAGACCATCAAGTACTTCGATGACGGCGACATCGTCGAGGGCACCGTTGTCAAGGTCGACCGCGATGAGGTCCTCCTCGACATCGGCTACAAGACCGAGGGCGTCATCCTCGCTCGCGAACTGTCGATCAAGCACGATGTCGACCCCGAGGAGATCGTCTCCGTCGGCGACGAGATCGAGGCTCTTGTCCTCCAGAAGGAAGACAAGGAAGGCCGCCTGCTGCTGAGCAAGAAGCGCGCCCAGTACGAGCGCGCCTGGGGCACCATCGAACGTATCAAGGAGGAGGACGGCGTCGTCTCTGGCACCGTCATCGAGGTCGTCAAGGGCGGCCTCATCCTCGACGTCGGCCTGCGCGGCTTCCTGCCCGCCTCCCTGGTGGAGATGCGCCGCGTCCGCGACCTGCAGCCCTACGTCGGCCGTGAACTCGAAGCCAAGATCATCGAGCTGGACAAGAACCGCAACAACGTGGTCCTGTCCCGCCGCGCTTGGCTGGAGCAGACCCAGTCCGAGGTGCGCACCAACTTCCTGCAGACCCTGGGCAAGGGCCAGGTCCGCACGGGTGTGGTCTCCTCCATCGTCAACTTCGGTGCCTTCGTGGACCTGGGCGGTGTGGACGGTCTCGTCCACGTCTCCGAGCTGTCCTGGAAGCACATCGACCACCCGTCCGAGGTTGTCGAGGTGGGCCAGGAGGTTACCGTCGAGGTGCTCGACGTCGACTTCGACCGCGAGCGCGTCTCCCTGTCGCTCAAGGCGACCCAGGAGGACCCGTGGCAGGCCTTCGCCCGTACCCACGCCATCGGCCAGGTCGTCCCCGGCAAGGTCACCAAGCTCGTTCCCTTCGGTGCGTTCGTGCGCGTCGAGGACGGCATCGAGGGCCTCGTCCACATCTCCGAGCTGGCTCAGCGCCACGTGGAGGTGCCCGAGCAGGTCGCCAAGGTCGGTGACGAGGTCTTCGTCAAGGTCATCGACATCGACCTGGACCGCCGCCGCATCTCGCTGTCCCTCAAGCAGGCCAACGAGGGCGTCGACCCCAACTCCGAGGACTTCGACCCGTCGCTGTACGGCATGGCGGCCGAGTACGACGAGAACGGCAACTACAAGTACCCCGAGGGCTTCGACCCGGAGACCAACGAGTGGCTCGAGGGCTACGAGGCGCAGCGCGAGGCCTGGGAGGCCGAGTACGCGGCCGCGCAGGCCCGCTGGGAGGCCCACAAGGCGCAGGTCGCTCGCGCCCTCGAGGAGGACCAGGAGGACGGCGACGCCGCTCCGGCGGACACCACTTCCTTCTCCTCGACGCAGCCCGAGGCCACCGGCACCCTCGCTTCCGACGAGGCGCTGGCAGCACTGCGGGAGAAGCTGACCGGCAACTGAGTCCGGTACGCACGTGATCGGGGCCCGCTCACCGCGAGGTGGGCGGGCCCCGTCTCATACCGCCCCGGGCACATCCGGTGGCGGCGCGCGGGGCGTGCTCCCCATCGCGGTATCACCGCCCGCGTGCCAGGCTGGACGTCAACAGCACAGACAGGCAATGACCGGAAGAAATTGGGAATGACTGGGGGAGTGGCAATGACCTGGGATGAGCTCGAGACCTGGCTCGATACGGCCGGCGATCCTCGCACCCCCCAGATCCAGCAGCACCTCTACGATGCGCTCGTCACCAACCCTCCCCACGATGCTCCCCCTGAGAGTCTCGTAGCAGGGCTCTGCGCCGTCGACCGCACGTGGATCGCCGCGCTGGGAGAAGACCCCCAGCGCGGCCGCAGCGACATTGACGCCGCCATTGAGGCCTGCCGGGTGATCCGTCGCCGTGCCGGGCTGACGCTGCTGCCGCTGCAATATGCCGAGGTCGAACTGTGCGCCTGCTACGGGCAGCGGGAAGACGCCATCGAGAACCTGCGTGTGGCCCGCCTGTTCTCCTTCGACGGCGTCGACTTGGGGGCGACGCTCGCCACCGCGCGCATGCACGACGACTACTCCGGCGTCATCCGCACGACAACGGCGGTCCCCACCCGCCCGGAGGCCGACCCGGCGGCGACCGCGCTGAGCCTGGCCGCCTCCCTGCTGCCCTACCTGGCGCAGCGCAGGCGGGTGGAGGCCGAGGATGCCCTACTGTCCTTGAACCAGATGGACGCCCCCGCCTCCATGCGGCTACGGCTGTTCGGGGACGAACTGGAATACCTGGGGCTGTCCGGCCAGTGGGAGCGGGGACTGGCCCGCCTGCGGCACACCACCACCGCCGCCGACGACTCCAGCGCCTGGGCTCTGCTCAACGCCGCCATCGGCCTGAGCCTCGTGCTGCGTGAGGCCAACCGCGCCGGATACGGCACCAACGCCCTGGGCTCCTCCCTGACATGGAACAACCCGTGGACCGCACCACTGACGGTGACCGGCTGGGACACCGTCGTCCACGCCTACGACGCCGTCACCGCCTTCGCCCGTGCGCTGGCCGCCCGCTTCGACCAGCGCAACGGCAACAACGGCGTCTCCTACCGGGCCGAATCCCGGATGGCGGCGGAGGCCGCTGGATTGGCCAGCCGTTCCTACGGCACCGTCACCGGCCCCGCCATTGACGCCCGTCGGCTGGCCGACCATCGCGCCCTGCTCACCGACGCCAATCAGCTGCTGGTCCTGGCGCGTGGATATGGCCTGAACTCCGTACGCGACCGCGCCATGGCCACCGCTGAAACCATGAGTCAGTCCCTGGCCGAGGTCACCGACGACGCCCAGCTGGAGACGATCGTTGACCTGCGCATCGCCTTCGCCCGCCTCCTGCTCGAACTCGGCGCCGGTGAGCGCACGGAGAAGGAGGCCCTGGATACCACCGAGCTGTGCCTGTCTCAGGGGTGGGTGGAGCTGGCCTGCGCCTGCCTCGCCACGGCCGCGCGCTGCGCCGCGGACCGCGCGGACGATGCTGCGGCCACCGGCTACTGGGAGCGGACGGCCGAGCTCATGGGCACCTGGAGCACCAGCCGGATCGGCGAGCGAGTCGGCACCTTCACCACCGCCGTCGGCAACCCGGAGACGAGCGCCCGCGGCCTGGCCACCCTGGCCGAGCAGGTCGCCGCGGGCGTGGAGGAGGACCACTCACGGGCCTCCGCCGCCCGCGAGGTCTGCAAGCGCTGCCGCGAGCAGCTGGACCACTGCAAGCACGCCCCGGAGGGAGTAGCGGAACGCATCCAGGCGGTGGAGGACCGGGTCGCTCCCTTCGGCCGGGGCCGGGGTGGCCGCCACCGGGCCGAGGACTGACACATGCTGCGCGGTCCGGCACGGAACAGTAGCCTGAGGGCATGACTGCTGCGGCCTCCTCCAGGCGCCCCCGCCGGGTGGGGCGTGCCCTGCGCGTCGGACTGACCGGCGGGATCGGCGCCGGCAAGTCCGAGGTTGCGCGCCTGCTCGCCGCCCATGGCGCCGTCGTCGTGGACGCCGACGCCATCTCCCGGGAGATCGTCGCCCCCGGCACCGACGGCCTGGACGCGGTCGTTGCTGAGTTCGGGACGGCGCTGTTGCGGTCGGACGGCTCCCTGGACCGGGGCGCCCTGGCCCGTGAGGTCTTCGCCAACCCACTGCGCCGCTCCCGGCTGGAGGAGATCCTGCTGCCCCTCATCGCCGCCGAGGCCTGGGCGCGGATCGACGCCGTCCCCGTGGGGCAGGTGGCCGTCTACGACGTGCCCCTGCTCGTGGAGGGGCAGATGCAGGACATGTTCGACGTCGTCGTCGTGGTTGAGGCCGCGCTGGAGGCCCGGCTGACCCGCCTGGAGCGGCGCGGCCTGGAACGCACCCAGGCCCTGGCCCGGATTGAGGCGCAGGCCACCGACGCCGAGCGCCGCGCCGTCGCCGACGTGATACTGCCCAATTCCTCCACCCTGGAGGCTCTCGCCGAAGCCGTCGACCGGCTCTGGGCCGACCGGCTTGCGCCCCCAGCGGACTAGCCGCCCGCAGTGACCTGCGCCCTCACGGCCCGGGCGCGCGCCGCGTAGCCTGGCCCCATGCGTCCCGTCACCGACCTGCGTCGCGCCGAAAAGCCCTTCGAGGTCATCAGCCCCTACACGCCCTCCGGCGACCAGCCCGCCGCCATCGCCGAGCTCACCGAGCGGCTGAATGCGGGGGAGAAGGACATCGTGCTGCTCGGCGCCACGGGAACCGGCAAGTCGGCCACCACCGCCTGGCTGGTTGAGCAGGTGCAGCGCCCCACCCTCATCCTGGAGCCCAACAAGACCCTGGCCGCCCAGATGGCCGCCGAGTTCCGGGAACTGCTGCCGAACAACGCGGTGGAGTACTTCGTCTCCTACTACGACTACTACCAGCCGGAGGCGTACGTCCCCCAGACGGACACCTTCATTGAGAAGGATTCCTCCATCAACGACGAGGTCGAGCGCCTGCGCCACTCGGCAACCAACTCCCTGCTCACCCGCCGCGACGTCGTCGTCGTCTCCTCCGTGTCCTGCATCTACGGCCTGGGCACCCCCCAGGAGTACGTGGACCGCATGACCCCCCTGCACGTGGGCGAGCAGATCGACCGCGACGAGCTGCTGCGCCGCTTCGTCACCATGCAGTACACGCGCAACGACATCGACTTCACCCGCGGCACCTTTCGGGTACGCGGGGACACCGTCGAGATCATCCCCATGTATGAGGAGCTCGCCATCCGCGTGGAGTTCTTCGGCGACGAAATCGACTCCCTGGCTACCCTCCACCCGGTGACCGGCGACGTCATCGACAAGGTCGACGAGGTCTACGTGTTCCCCGCCTCCCACTACGTGGCCGGCCCCGAGCGCATGGAGCGGGCCATCGCCGGCATCGAAGAGGAACTGGCCGATCGCCTGGCGGTGCTGGAACGAGACGGCAAACTCCTGGAGGCGCAGCGGCTGCGCATGCGCACCACCTACGACCTGGAGATGCTGCGGCAGATCGGCACCTGCTCGGGTGTGGAGAACTACTCGATGCATATCGACGGCCGCTCGCCGGGCACGCCCCCGAACACGCTGCTGGACTACTTCCCCGAGGACTTCCTCCTCGTCATCGACGAGTCCCACGTCACCGTCCCCCAGATCGGCGCCATGCACGAGGGCGACGCCTCCCGTAAGCGCACCCTGGTGGAGCACGGGTTCCGCCTGCCCTCCGCCCTGGACAACCGGCCCCTCACCTTCGCCGAATTCGAGGACCGGGTGGGGCAGACCGTCTACCTGTCGGCCACCCCCGGTGACTACGAGACCCAGCGGTCCGACGGCGTCGTCGAGCAGATCATCCGCCCCACCGGGCTGGTGGATCCCAAGATCGTGGTCAAACCCACCGAGGGACAGATCGACGACCTGCTCGAGGAGATCCGCGCCCGGGTGGACAAGCACGAACGCGTCCTGGTCACCACCCTGACCAAACGCATGGCCGAGGACCTCACCACCTACCTGGCCGACCGGGGCGTGCGCGTGGAATACCTCCACTCCGACGTTGACACGCTGCGCCGCGTGGAGATCCTGCGCGAACTGCGGCTGGGCCAGTTCGATGTGCTGGTCGGCATCAACCTGCTGCGCGAGGGGCTGGACCTGCCGGAGGTGTCGCTCGTGGCCATCCTCGACGCCGACAAGGAGGGCTTCCTGCGCTCGGCCACCTCGCTCATCCAGACGATCGGGCGCGCCGCCCGCAACGTCTCCGGCGAGGTGCACATGTACGCCGACTCCCTTACCCCGGCCATGACCGAGGCCATTGAGGAGACCGAGCGGCGTCGCACCAAGCAGCTCGCCTACAACACTGAGCACGGCATTGACCCGCAACCGCTGCGCAAGAAGATCGCCGACGTCACCGACATGCTCGCCCGCGAGGACGTCGACACCGCCGAGCTGCTGGCCGGCGGCTACCGCGGACACGAGGAGCGGGATGTCGTCAAGCGCCGCAAGCAGGCCGCCGAGTCCACCGTGCGTGAGAAGCTCGCCGGCGCCGCCCAGAGTGACCTGGCCGGCCTCATCGAGGAACTGACCGCCCAAATGCACGCCGCCGCCGAGGACCTGCATTTCGAGCTGGCGGCCCGCCTGCGCGACGAGATCCAGGACCTCAAGAAGGAGCTGCGGGATATGCGGGCCACCGCCTGAGGCGGCGTAGGCAAGCCCACACTGCCCGTGCTGGCCGGGCGCGCTAAACTCGGCGCACAAGCGCATACGGAGGGGAGTACTCCCAGCAACGGCGACGTCGTCATCACGGCGGACCGGCCTGCTGTCGCACCGCGACGGCCCCGGCCCCCGGCGTCGCAGGCCAGGTACGGCAGCGGCATTCGCGCCCCTGGCGGGAGGAGACCTCCGGTACCGACACCGTACCGGAGGTACATGTAAGTGGATGTCCACGCCCTCGGCTGGCTCGCCCTGGCCGCCATCATCATCACGATGATCACAATCGACATCGTTGGTCACGTACGCACCCCCCATGAACCCACCCTCAAAGAAGCCGCCGTGTGGTCGGTCGGCTACATCGCCATGGCGGTGGCGTTCGGCGGCATCGTCTGGGCCATCTGGGGCAGTACCTACGGCCAGGAGTACTTCGCGGGCTACATCACCGAGAAGGCGCTGAGCATCGACAACCTCTTCGTTTTCGTCATTATGATCTCCGCCTTCCGGGTGCCCCGGAAGTACCAGCAGGAGGTGCTGCTGGCCGGCATCATCATCTCCCTGGTCCTGCGGCTGGTCTTCATCCTCGCGGGGGCCGCCCTCATTGAGAACTTCTCCTGGGTGTTCTACCTCTTCGGCGCCTGGCTGCTGTGGACCGCCTTCTCCCAGGCCCGTGAGGGCGTTGAGGAACCGGACCCGCACGAGTACGAGGAATACCAGCCCACCGGCTTCGTGCGCATGGTGGCCAAGGTCGTGCCCATGACCGACGGCTTCGTCGGCGGCAAGCTCATCCACCGGCACGCCGGCCGCACCATGATCACCCCTATGCTCCTGTGCGTCATCGCCATCGGCACCGCCGACGTCATGTTCGCCGTCGACTCCATCCCGGCGATCTACTCCCTGACCAAGGAGCCCTACCTGGTCTTCGCCGCCAACGCCTTCTCCCTGCTGGGGCTGCGCCAGCTCTACTTCCTCATTGACGGGCTGCTGGACCGGCTCATCTTCCTCCACTACGGGCTGGCCGCCATCCTGGCCTTCATCGGTTTCAAGCTCATCAACCACGCCCTGCACACCAACGAGCTGCCCTTCATTAACGGCGGCGAGCCCTGGGAGGTCATCGCCGAGCCCGACATCGGCTTCTCACTCGGCTTCATCGTCGTGGTCATCCTCATCACTGTGCTCGCCTCCATCATCGCCTCCCGCCACCGCGCCCGTAAGACCGGCGCCGGGGGAGCGGACACTGCTGCGGGCGCGCCCGATACGGCCGTCACGGCGCAGTCTGGAGCGTGAGCCCGTGACCCAGACCCGCACCACGTGTGCCCCCGCCCCGACGACGACGGGGCTCACCGGCGCCGAGGTTGCCGAACGCGTCCGCCGCGGCCAGACCAACGCCTACCGGGACCGCACCTCCCGCTCGGCGGCAGAGATTCTGCGCGCCAACGTCTTCACCATCTTCAACGCGATCCTCGGCACCGCCCTGGTGCTCATCTTGCTGTTCGGCTCCTGGAAGGATGCCCTGTTCGGCTTCGTCCTGCTGCTCAACACCGCCACCGGCACGATCGCCGAGGTGCGCGCCAAGCGGGCCTTGGACCGCTTGTCCGTCCTGGATGCGCCCAGCGCCCACGTGCTGCGCGACGGCGCCGAGCAGGATGTGGACGTGGCCGACGTCGTCCTCGACGACGTCATGCGGCTGCGCAGCGGCGAGCAGGTTCCTGCCGACGGCGTCGTGCTGGATAGCGACAACCTGGAGGTGGACGAGTCCATCCTCACCGGCGAGTCCGCCTCGGTCCGCCCCGGAGCGGGGGACCGGGTCATGTCCGGCACCACCGTCACTGCCGGCACAGCCCTGGTGCGGGCCACTGCGGTCGGCGCTGACGCCTACGCGCACCGGCTGGCCCGCGAGGCCCGCCGCTACTCGGTGGTCACCTCCGAGCTGCAGGAAGGCACCAACCGGGTGCTGCGCTGGATCTCCTGGGTCATCGTGCCCGTCGCCCTCTTGCTGGTGTGGTCGCAGCTGCGGCAGAACGGTGGCGTGGCCGCGGCTTGGAGCTCGGGGCAGTGGCGGGTGGCGCTGGTCGCCGGGATCGCTGGGGTCATCGGCATGGTGCCGCAGGGACTGGTGCTGCTCACCTCCGTCAACTTCGCCACCGCCTCCCTGGCGCTGGCGCGCCGCAACGTGCTGGTGCAGGAGCTGCCCGCCGTCGAGGTCCTGGCCCGCGTGGACACGCTCTGTTCGGACAAGACCGGCACCATCACCACCGGCGCCATTCGTCTGGAAGAGGTTGTCACCACCGCCGGTGGCCCGCCGCAGCGGGCCGTGCTCGAGGCACTCGCACAACTGAGCGGCGGCAGCGATCCCAATGCCACCGCCGTCGCCATCGCCCGGGGACTGGCGCGGGAGGGCTACCTGGGAAGCGACCCGGCCCGTGTCCGCACGCCCGAGGAATCGGTGCCCTTCTCCTCACGGCGCAAATGGTCGGCCGTCCGCGACGCCGGCGTTACCTGGGTGCTGGGGGCGCCCGAGATCATTCTGGCTGCTGCGGGCGCCGACGCCATTGTGGAACAGGCCCGCGCCCGCGCCGCGGACGGCGCCCGCGTGGTGGCGCTGGCCCGCTCCGGAGAGCCCTGCGGGTATGACGCCGACGATCACCGGCTGCCGGGCGGGCTGGAGCCCGCGGCGCTCGTGGTACTGGCCGAGGAGATCCGCTCCGACGCCGCCCAAACCCTGGACTACTTCCGCCGCCAGGGCGTGGAGGTCAAGGTGATCTCCGGGGACAACCCTGACACCGTCGCCGCCGTCGCCCGCCGCGCCGGCGTGAGGAGACCGGACGGCGGGGAACTGGTCGCCGTCGATGCCCGCACCCTGCCGCAGGACCCGACCCCGGACGGGCCGGAGGCCGAACGAGTGGCCGACGTCCTGGAAGGGGCCAGCGTGCTGGGGCGAGTCACCCCCGAGCAGAAGCGCGCCTTCGTGCGGATCCTGCAAGCGCGGGGCCGGGTGGTGGCCATGACCGGGGACGGTGTCAACGACGCCCTCGCGCTCAAGGACGCCGACCTGGGTATTGCCATGGGCAACGGCGCACCCGCCACCAAGGCGGTGGCCCGCCTGGTGCTGCTCAAGGGCGAGTTCTCCGCCCTGCCGGGGGTGGTGGCCCAGGGGCGGCGAGTCATGGCCAACACCGAGCGGATCGCCTCCCTGTTCCTGGCCAAAACCGTCTACGCCTCCCTCATCGCCGTGGTCGTGTCCTTGACCGCCATCGCCTACCCGTTCCTGCCCCGGCAGCTGACCATCGTGTCGTCACTGACCATCGGCATCCCCGCCTTCATCCTCGCGCTGGCCCCCAACTCGCGGCGCTACCGGGCGGGGTTCCTCGGGCGTGTGCTCACCCTGGCGGTACCGGCGGGGCTGGTGGCGGGCTGCGCCACGCTGGCGGCACGCACCTGGCTGGTGGCCATAGATGCGGCGGAGGCGCAGGTGACCACCGGCGCCACCTTGGTGCTGATCTCGGCGGGACTCTGGCTGCTCACGCTGACCGCCCGACCGCTACTGGGCTGGCGGCTCGGCCTGGTGGTGACCATGGCGGGTATCGCCGTGCTCGGCGTGCTCGTGCCGGCCGTGCGCGACTTCTTCCTGCTGGCCTGGCCGACGGCGGACACCTGGTGGGTCATCCTGGTCGTGTCCGCCGCCGCAGTGGCGGGCATCGAGGCGGTCTACCTGTTGCGCCCGCGCCTGCTGGCCCGCCTGGAAACCGGGCGTTAGGACAGCACGCCGATGACCGGGTTCCACTCGTGAGGGATGCGCTCGGCGATGAAGCCGGCCTGGTTGAAGGGGTCCTCCTCCAGGAGGGCCAGGGCGCCGGCGGCGTCGTCGGCGCGCACCACGATGAGCGCGTCGTGCGTGCCCACGTAGGGGCCCGCGGCGAGCAGGCGGTCCTGCTCGGCCAGTGCGGCGTTGAAGGCACGGTGGGTGGGACGGAGGTCGGCCATGGCCTCGTCCTGATCAGTGACGTAGTGGTATTCGACGGCGAAGATCTTGCTCATGCCGCCAGCCTAGTCAGTGGCTCCCATCACCGCACTCGGTCCACGGTCTCGGGGACACTGCATGAATGCGCGTGGTCAACACCTCGCCCCACACAGTCGAACAGGTGTGCGAAGGCGGGCCCTTGGCCCTAGACTCTGATGCCGTGAACGACTCCCTCATCATCCGTGGCGCCCGCGAGCACAACCTGCAGGGCATTGGCCTTGATCTCCCGCGCGACAAGATGATCGTCTTCACCGGGCTGTCCGGCTCGGGCAAGTCCTCCCTCGCCTTCGACACGATCTTCGCCGAGGGACAGCGCCGGTACGTGGAGTCGCTGTCCTCCTACGCGCGCCAGTTCCTCGGCCAGATGGACAAGCCCGACGTCGACTTCATCGAGGGCCTGTCCCCGGCGGTGTCCATCGACCAGAAGTCCACCTCCCGCAACCCCCGCTCCACGGTGGGCACCGTCACCGAGGTCTACGACTACCTGCGCCTGCTGTACGCGCGCGCCGGCACCCAGCACTGCCCCGTGTGCGACGCCGTCATCTCCTCCCAGACGCCCCAGCAGATCGTCGACCACATCCGCGAGATGGACGAGGGCACCCGCTTCCAGGTGCTCGCCCCCGTCATCCGCGGCCGCAAGGGCGAGTACACCGAGCTGTTCGCCGAGCTGCAGGGGCGCGGCTTCTCCCGCGTGCGCGTGGACGGCGCCGTCCACCGGCTGGGGGAGGTGCCGGCCCTCAACAAGAAGCTCAAGCACAATATCGAGGTGGTCGTCGACCGGCTGGTCGTGCGCGAGGGCATCCGCCAGCGGCTCACCGACTCGGTGGAGACCGCCCTGGCGCTCGCCGACGGCCTGGTCATCATCGACCTGGTGGACCTCGACGCCGAGGACCTCGGCCGGGAGCACCGCTACTCCGAGAAGCGCGCCTGCCCCAACGAGCACCCCCTCCAGCTCGACGAGATGGAACCGCGCACCTTCTCCTTCAACGCTCCCTACGGCGCCTGCCCCGCCTGCACCGGCATCGGCACCCGGCTCGAGGTCGACCCCGAACTGGTGGTCCCCGACGAGGAACTCACCCTCGCCGAGGGCGCCGTCGCCCCCTGGGCCAGCCACCAGAAGTACTTCACCCGCCAGCTCAAGGCGCTCGGCGAGGAACTCTCCTTCGACGTCGATACCCCCTGGCGGGCCTTGCCCGAACGCGCCAAGGACGCCATCCTGCGCGGCAAGGACTTCGAGATCAAGGTGCGCTACCGCAACCGTTGGGGCCGCGAGCGCATCTACTCCACCGGTTTCGAGGGCGCCCTCAACTACGTCATGCGCAAGCACGACGAGACCGAATCCGAATGGTCCAAGGACCGCTACGAGGGGTACATGCGGGAGATCCCCTGCCCCGTCTGCCAGGGCACGCGGCTCAAGCCCGAGGTGCTGGCCGTGCGCGTGGGAGGCCTGTCCATCGCGCAACTGTGCGACCTGTCCATCAGCGAGTGCCGCGACTTCCTGGCCGACCTCAACCTGACTGGCCAGGCCGCCCGCATCGCCGGCAGTGTCCTCAACGAGATTGCGGCCCGCCTGGGATTCCTCGTCGACGTCGGCCTGGACTACCTCAGCCTCTCCCGTGGCGCCGCCACCCTCTCCGGCGGGGAAGCACAGCGCATCCGCCTGGCCACCCAGATCGGCTCCGGACTGGTCGGCGTCCTGTACGTGCTCGACGAGCCCAGCATTGGGCTGCACCAGCGCGACAACGCCCGCCTCATCGACACCCTGGAGCGGCTGCGGGACCTGGGCAACACCCTCATCGTCGTCGAACACGATGAGGAGACCATCCGATCGGCCGACTGGGTGGTGGACATCGGCCCCGGGGCGGGGGAGAAGGGCGGCCAGGTCGTCTACGCCGGCGAGGTGGCCGGCCTGCTTGAGGCCCCCGGCTCCGTCACCGGCGACTACCTGGCGGGTCGGCGCGCCATTGAGGTG
>NZ_JAWDJJ010000201.1:0-3655 GCF_032465695.1 Actinomyces sp. MRS3W | reverse complement strand
GTCGCCGTGAGCATGACCGAGCGGATCCACTCCAGCTGATCCTTGACCCGCCACTTGGCGTGATCGGACCAGTGCTGCTGCACCAGCCCGACCCGCGCCCAGAAGTCGGCGTCGGCGCGGCGCGGGTCGATGCCGAGCACACGGACGCGGCCCGCCGCGGGCTTGAGCGAGCCGAGCAGGTTCTCCACCAGCGTCGTCTTGCCCACCCCGTTGGGTCCGAGCAGACAGATCACCTCACCGGCATGCACCGACAGTGAGACGTCGTGCAGCACCGGGGTCTTGCGATAGGAGAACTCCAAGCTTTGAGCATCAATGACGGTCTGGGTCGCTGGCACGGTTCCCTCCTTTTCGTAGGCTCAGTACGTAATATAGTAGACCTACTACATTTTGCGTGTGTGAACGACGGGTGTTCCGAAATTCGTGGCTCCTTCGACCCTTCCGTGCAGCGGTCCACACTGTGACCTTGGCGGACGCGCTCGCGGTTTGGGGGTACGGTGTCCCCGTGCGCGCGACCTCCGTTCGGGAGCGGAACCTCCTGCTTAGTCGCCGCGGCGGGGCCTGACCAGGCCGGCACCCCGACCGCGGCTTACTTTCGCGTAGCCAGCCACCCCGGCGCGCCGGGCCCCGGCGCCGGGAACCAGCACACCCGCCCAGGAGAAACCAGACCCATGCGTACCGCACGCCCCGCCCCGCAGCAGCCCTCCGGCATGCCCTTCACCAAGTATCGGCCCTTCCTCGATACCGTCGACACCTCCCTGCCGGACCGCACCTGGCCCAACCGTCGCCTCACCCACGCCCCCCGCTGGCTGACCACCGACCTGCGCGACGGCAACCAGTCCCTTATCGAGCCCATGGGGCCCGCCGCCAAGCGCGCCATCTTCGACCTGCTGGTGCGCATGGGATTCAAGGAGATCGAGGTCGGCTTCCCCGCCGCCTCCCAGACCGACTACGACTTCGTGCGCTCCCTGGTGACCGACGATGCCATCCCCGAGGACGTCACCATCTCCGTGCTCACCCAGTCCCGCGGCGACCTCATCGACCGCACTCTGGACGCCTGCGTCGGCGCCCCACGCGCCACCGTCCACCTGTACAACGCCCTGTCCCCGCTGTTCCGCGACGTCGTCTTCCGCATGAGCAAGGAGGACATCCGCGAGCTCGCCGTCGAGGGCACGCGCCAGGTCATGGCCCGGGCGGAGAAGGTCCTCACCGATGACACCATCTTCGGGTACGAGTACTCCCCGGAGATCTTCGTGGACACCGAGCGCGAGTACTCACTGGAGGTCTGCGAGGCGGTCATGGGCGTGTGGCAGCCCGAGGAGGACCGCGAGATCATCCTCAACCTGCCCGCCACCGTCGAGCGCGCCACCCCCAACGTCTACGCCGACCAGATCGAGTGGATGAGCCGCAACCTCTCCCACCGCGATGCCGTGTGCCTGTCCATCCACAACCACAACGACCGCGGCTCCGGCATCGCCGCCGCCGAGCTGGGCATGCTCGCCGGTGCCGACCGCGTGGAGGGCTGCCTGTTCGGACACGGTGAGCGCACCGGCAACGTCGACCTGGTCACCCTCGCCCTCAACCTCTTCAGCCAGGGCATCGACCCCATGCTCGACCTGTCCGACATCGACGAGGTGCGCCGCGTGGTTGAGCACTCCACCCAGATGGACGTGCCGCCGCGCACCCCCTACGCGGGCGAGCTGGTCTACACCTCCTTCTCCGGCTCCCACCAGGACGCCATCAAGAAGGGCTTCGCCGCCCGCGAGCAGCAGATCGCCGACAAGGTCGCCGCGGGCATGACCCACGAGGACGCCGACGTGGCCGTGCCCTGGTCCATGCCCTACCTGCCCATCGACCCTCACGACGTGGGCCGCTCCTACGAGGCGGTTGTGCGCGTCAACTCCCAGTCCGGCAAGGGCGGGGTGTCCTACCTCCTGCGCACCACCCACAACCTCGACCTGCCGCGCCGGCTGCAGATTGAGTTCTCCAACATCGTCCAGCGCCACGCGGATACTTACGGCGGCGAGGTCGACGCCGACGACCTGTGGGCCATCTTCGCCGACGAGTACCTGCCGGCCGCCGCCGCACCGGCCGCCTCGCTGCCGACGTGGGGCCGCTACAGCCTCAAGGGCGCCACCCTCACCTCCGTCGGTGACGACGAGTCGATTCTCACCGTCACCATTTCCGACGGCGGGGAGCGCCGGCTACTCACCGCCTCCGGAAGCGGCCCACTCGACGCCTTCGTCACCGCGCTGGAGCAGACTGGGATCCAGGTGCGCATCCTCGACTACGCCGAGCACGCGCTCAGCGAGGGCCGCGACGCCCGCGCCGCCTGCTACGTCGAATGCGAGGTGGGCGGACAGGTCCTGTGGGGCGTGGGCATCGACCCCTCCATCACCACCGCATCCTTCAAGGCCGTCATCTCCGCGGTCAACCGGGCCATGCGCTGACGGAGGCGCCGTTGGGGGAGAGGCTCTACCGCGATGAGGCGATCGTCCTGCGCACCTACAAACTGGGCGAGGCCGACCGCATCATCGTGCTGCTCACCCGGTCCCACGGGCAGGTGCGCGCCGTCGCCAAGGGCGTGCGCCGCACCACCTCGCGCTTCGGTGCCCGCCTGGAGCCCTTCTCCATGATCGACGTCCAGCTGCACCGTGGGCGCAGCCTCGACGTCGTCACCCAGGTGGAGACGATCGCCCCCTTCGGAGGTGCGATCGCGGCGGACTACGCCATGTTCACCTGCGCCGAGACCATGGCCGAGACCGCCGAACGCCTCACCCAGGACGACGGCGATCTGGGCACCATCGACTCGCCCCAGCAGTTCCTCCTGCTCTACGGGGCGCTGGCCGCGCTCGCGCGCCGTCGCCACGCGCCCGGACTCGTGCTCGACTCCTATCTGCTGCGCTCGCTCGCCCTGGCCGGGTGGGCCCCGTCCTGCTACGACTGCGCCCGGTGCGGCCAACCAGGGCCGCACACCTCCTTCCACGTCCAGGCGGGCGGGGCCGTATGTCCTACCTGTCGGCCGGCCGGCTCCGTTGACGTCGAACCGGGCGCCATGGCGCTGCTCGGCGCCCTGCTGTCCGGCAACTGGGAACTCGCCGACGCCTCCACCGAGAGACAGTGTGCCCAGGCCTCGGGGTGTGTGTCGGCATACTTGACCTGGCACCTGGAGCGGCGCCTGCGCTCGCTCGCCCTCGTCGAAAGGGATTGAGATGACCTCCGCTGAACCGGCCGGGACGGATTCCCAGCCCCTCGCCGTCGTGCCGTTGCACCGCGAGGGACTCACCCCGCCGGCACTCGACCCGGCGACCGTGCCCGCGCATGTTGCCTGCGTCATGGACGGCAACGGCCGGTGGGCCAATGCTCGCGGCCTGCCCCGCACCGAGGGGCATCGGGTGGGGGAGTCGACCATGATGGACGTCATCGCCGGAGCCGTCGAAATCGGCATCAAGGAACTGAGCGTCTACGCCTTCTCCACCGAGAACTGGAAACGCTCACCGGCCGAGGTCCGCTTCCTCATGGGCTTCACCCGTTCGGTATTGCGCGCCCAAACCGATGACCTGCTGGAGTGGGGCGTGCGCGTGAACTGGGTGGGGCGCGAGCCTCGCCTGTGGAAGTCGGTGCTCAAGGAGGTGCGCCGCTCCGAGCGCATCACCGC
>NZ_JAWDJJ010000200.1:0-5092 GCF_032465695.1 Actinomyces sp. MRS3W | reverse complement strand
GTGCTCATGAGGCGGTCCTTTCTCTGACGAGACTTGTGGACTCCCTGCCGCGGGTGAAGCCGTGCCCCGGGAGCAGCCGTTGCGCCGCTCCCGGGGCACCGGATCGCGTAGGGGAATCAGAACAGGTCGGTGTCGACGTTGAAGGCCTCGACGACGGCGTGCAGTTCCGCGTCGGTGACGCCCTCGCCGAGCCCGCCGGAGGTGATGTTGCGGATCTCGTACATGGCACCAGTCTCGGCGTACTCGACCTTGTCGACGGCGGCCAGCGGGGCGACGTCGGAGCGCACCATGATGCCGTGCTTGGACCACAGCACGATGACGTGGTCGCGCAGGGCGCGCACATTGTTCTCCATGAGCTCCTGGCTGCCGGGCACCATGAAGTCCAGCACCTCGATGCCCGCCGGGATCTGGACGATCGTCTCCGGCTCCCAGCGCAAGATGCGGCGGTTGAAGTCGGTGGTGTTGCGGATGTCCTTGATGTGGCTGAGCTGCACCAGGTAGGGCGGCTGGGCGTGGATGACGGCCTGGAAGTCGACGCCGCGCTGGGCCACCTGGTCGTTGTGGACGGCCAGGTGGGAGTTGAACTCGCTGGTGGGCCGCACGTAGGCGCGGTCGGGGTGGGTGTACCAGGTGCCGGTCAGGCCCCCCTCGTCCACGACGAAGGCGGAGACATTCGCCTCCGGGGAGTCGGCGACGTCGCGCAGGCGGCAGCCCGAGCCGGTCACGAGCACGGTGCGGCCGGCGAGCGCCGGGGCGGGCAGCGGCAGCTCGGTGCCGGGGGTGATCTCCGGGAAGCGGGCGGCGAGATCGAGCTCCTCGGCGGAGGCGCCCACGGACACGGAGATATTGCCGGCGCCCGCCTCGACAGCGCCCATATGGTCCAGGCGACGTCCGGCGGCGCCCATCTGGGCGAGGATTTCCGACAGCGGCATGGTGGTCACGGTGATGGTCCTTTCGGTGGGTGTTTCTGAATGTTCGTCTGGCGCCGGCATTAGCTGAAGAGTTGGCGCTCGGCGGCGTCCCAGCCGGCAGCGGCGGCCGGATCGGGGGTGTATTCGGTGATATCGGAGGAGTCGCGTACGAGCCGGCGCAGGTCGGCCAGGTCCCCGTCGATGAGCCCCGCGCCCCGGGCGGCGACGACGACGTTGCCCAGCGCCGTGCCCTCGGCGGGGCCGGCGACGACGGGCAGGCCGGTGGCGTCCGCGGCGAGCTGGCACAGCAGCCGGTTGCGGATGCCGCCGCCGACCATGTGCAGCGTGTTCACCTGCTTGCCGGACAGCGAGGCCGCCTCGCGCACGGCACGGCGGTAGGCCAGGGCCAGGGAGTCGTTGATGCAGCGCACGTATTCGCCGACGCTGCGCGGGCGCGGCTGCCCGGTGCGGACGGCGAAGTCGTCGATACGGGCGGCCATGTCGCCGGGGGCGAAGAAGGCCGGGTCGTTGATGTCGACGACGGTGCGCAACGGGTCGGCGGCCTCGGCGGCGGCGTCGAGCTCCCGGTAGGACAGCTCCAGCCCCTGCTGCTTCCAGGTGCGCACCGCCTCGTTGAACACCCACAGGCCCATGACGTTCTTGAGGTAGCGCACGGTGCCGTCCACACCGAGCTCGTTGGTGAAGTTGGCCTTCCGGGAGGCCTCGGTGAGTACCGGAGTGTTCAGCTCCAGGCCGACCAGCGACCAGGTGCCGCAGGAGACGTAGGCGAAGTCGCTGCCGCTCGCGGGTACGGCGGCCACCGCGGAGGCGGTGTCGTGGGTGCCGACGGCAACCACCGGGGTTGGGGCGCCGTCGGGCCCGAAGACGTCGACGACGTCGCGCCGCACCGGGCCGACGACGGTGCCGGCCTCGACAATAGGGGGCAGGACGCCGTCGAGGTTGAGATCCATCGCGGAGTGCAGGCGCTCCAGCAGGGGAGCGGACCAGGTGCGCTCGCGGGCGTCGACCAGCCCGGTGGTGGAGGCGTTGGTGATCTCGGCGACCTGCTTGCCGGTGAGCCAGTAGGTGAGTAGGTCGGGCAGCAGCAGGAGGGTACGCTGCGCGGCGCCGTCGGAGTCGGCGGGGAGTCCGTCGTCGCGCGCCTCGGCGACGAGCTGGAAGACGGTGTTGAAGTCCTGCACCTGCAGGCCGTTGATCGCGTACATCTCTTGAGCGGGGATGGCGGCGAAGACCTCGGCGGGAATGCCGCGGGTGCGCTCACAGCGGTAGGAGGCGACCTGCCCGGCCAGCAGCCCGCAGGGGCGCAGCAGCCCGTAGTCGACCGCCCAGGTGTCGATGCCGACGGCGGACAGCGGCCCAACGTCGCGCACGGCGGCCAGCAGGCCCTGACGGACCTCGTCCCACAGGTGCAGCACGTCCCAGTAGAGGCGCTGGCCGCCGGGGCCGGGCAGCGGGATGGGGCCGTTAGTGAAGCGACGTGTCTCGGTCAGTTCGATGCGACCGTCGGCGATGGTGCCGACCATGACGCGCCCAGAGGAGGCGCCCAGGTCGACGGCCCCAATGTGGATGGGGTGGGCGTTGGTCATGGTCGGCACCTTTCTCAGGCTCCCCAGCCGGCGGCGTTGCCGCCGACGCGCTCGGCGCGGATCTTGTCCAGGTAGCCGGAGTCCAGGAAGGCCTTCATGGGGTCGGGGGCCAGGCCCTGGGACTCGCGCAGCTCGGCCAGGAGCGGGCGCACGTCGGTGTTGTAGGCATCAACGAGGATGTCGTTGGCCTCCAGCACTTCGCCGGCGCGCTGGGCGGCGGCCAGTGCTTCGCGGTCGACGAGCAGCGCCTTGGCGGTCGCTTCCTGGACGTTGGTGGCCGAGCGGATCTCGCCGGGGATCTTCTCCTCCAGGTTGTGGCACTGGTCGAGCATGAAGTTGACGCCCGAGTCGGGGGCGAGCGCGCCGACGGCGACGATCTCATTCATGATGCGGAACAGCTGGTAGGGGTCGGCGGCGCCGACGATGAGGTCGTCGTCGGCGTAGAAGCGTGAGTTGAAATCGAAGGCTCCCAGCCGGCCCAGACGCAGCAGCTGGGCGACGATGAACTCGATGTTGGTGCCCGGGGCGTGGTGGCCGGTGTCGAGGACAACCTTGGCGCGCTCACCCAGCGCCAGGCAGTGCACGAGGGAGGTGCCCCAGTCCGGCACGTCGGTGTGGTAGAAGGCGGGCTCGAAGAACTTGTACTCCAGGACCAGCTGCTGGTCGTCGTCGAGAGCGGCGTAGATCTCCGCCAGGGCGTCGGCGAGGCGGTCCTGGCGAGCCCGGATCGAGTCCTGCCCGGGGTAGTTGGTGCCGTCGGCCAGCCAGATCTTGAGGGCGGGGGAGCCGGTGGCGCGCATGATGTCGATGCATTCCAGGTGGTGGTCGATCGCCTTACGGCGGATCTTCTCATCGGGGTTGCACAGCGAGCCGAGCTTGTAGTCCTCGTCCTGGAAGACGTTGGAGTTGATGGTGCCGATGGTGACGCCCTGGTCTTCGGCGTGCTTGCGCAGCGCCTCGTAGTCGTCAACCTTGTCCCACGGGATGTGCAGGGAGACGCGGGGGGTGACGCCGGTGTACTTGTTGACCTGGGCGACGTCGTCGATCTTCTCGTACGGGTCCCGGGGCACTCCCGCGGTGGTGAAGACGCGGAAGCGGGTGCCGGAGTTGCCGAAGGCCCAGCTGGGCAGCTCAATCGTCTGAGTCTGAAGCAGACTGCGGGCCTCAGCACTGAGGTCGGACAGCGAGGGGGTGGATGCGGACATGTTTTTTCTCCGTTTCGTGAAGTGTCCTGTGGTGATAGTGGTGGTGTGAGATGGGGTCAGGCGTTGGCGTTGGTGACGTGCTCGCCGTAGCGCTCCAGTTCGATCTCTTCCAGGGACTTGCCCTGGGTCTTGGGGGCGCCGATGGTGCCCACGAGGGTGGAGACGACGAGGAAGCCGATGAGGATGAGCCCATCGATCATGAGCCCGTTGTTCCACTGGAGGATGACCGGGAAGATGAGGGAGATGAGTCCGGAGGCCAGGCGGACCGCGAAGAAGACGATGCCCTGTGCGGCCGAGCGGTAGGGAGTGGCGAACAGCTCGGGCGACCACACTGAGTAGAAGGCCTGTGCTGACGGGCCCGCGGACAGGCCCCAAATGATGGTGTAGGCGAAGGCCGTCCAGGCGGCGTTGGAGGGACCGAACACCAGGATGATCCAGGACAGGATCGCCGCCAGGCCGCCGACTAGGTAATGCCAGCGGTAAGGCACGCGGTCGACCAGGTTCATGAAGATGAAGGTCGAGACGATGACGAAGCCCCATGAGAGCATGGAGAACAGGTCGGTCTGAATGGTCTCGTATCCCATGGAGGACAAGATGGTGGGCAGGAAGATGCCGTTCTGGGAGGCGGCCTGGTTCCAGCAGGTGTAGATGACGGCCAGGAAGATGAGCGCGGTGATGTTGACGCGGCGGTTGAACAGCTTGCGGAAGGCCGCCCACATCGACGGGGGCTTAGCCTGTGCCCCGCCCTTCGCCTCCTGCCAGGTCTCGGACTCCTCTAGGCCCTGTCGGATGTACCAGGTGATGAGGGCAATGGCCACGAGGTGAGCGAAGATGATGCGGCTGCCGAGCAGGCCCAGCGGGGCGAGTGCGGCAGCCAGGCCGAAGCCGATGAAGGGGCCGAAGGACCAGGCGAGCTGGGTGGCGCCGATGTGCTTACCGCGCTGGCCGGTGGGAGCGAATTCGGCAATGTAGGTCCACCCCGCCGGCACGGAGGCGCCGACCGCCAAACCGATGATGACGAAGCCGGTGAACAGCATCGGCAGGTTTGCGGTGAAGACGACGATGAGACCACCCAGCGCATACAGCAGCAGGTCGTAGGTGTAAATGAACTTGCGTCCGTATTTGTCGCACAGCGGGCCGCCGATGAGGGCGCCGATGGCGGCGCCGAAGGCGTTGGAGCTGAATGCCGCGAGCAGGCCGGCGATGGTGCCGTCGTCCTCGGGGAAGTAGGCGGCACCCCAGAAACCGAGCGACGTGGCGATAGCGATGATGGAGCCGGAATCGATGTAGTTCGACATGGAGACGGCGGCAGTCGCCTGCCAGCCGGTTAGCGGCTTACGAGCCATATCAGTTCCTCCTTGAATAGAGG